>NZ_JBGBPT010000040.1:0-2244 GCF_041106355.1 Streptomyces sp. BF23-19
CGCGCTGGCGGCGGCCGGCGTCTGGCAGTCCCGCCGCCGCACCCGATGACGGACCACGACACCGGGCCGTCGGCCGGCGCGCCCCCGGCCCGCCGGCCGGGCGGGCACGCCCCCACCGGGGCCGCACCCGACGGCGTGTCCCCGGCCCGGCGGAGCCCGGCCGGGGCGCAGGACGCCCCGCGCCGGTCGACGTACGAAAGGTGGCGGCCCCCGCAGGCCGTGCGCGCCACCGCCCTGCACGCGGGGGCCTGGTGGCTGTGGGCCCTCGGTCTCGCCACCGCCGCCTCCCGCACCACCAACCCGCTGCTGCTCGGGCTGATCATCGGCGTCGCCGGTTATGTGGTCGCGGCCCGCCGCACCGACGCGCCCTGGGCCCGTTCCTACGGCGCCTTCCTCAAACTCGGCCTCTTCGTCATCGGCCTGCGCCTGCTCTTCTCCATGCTCCTCGGCTCCCCCATCCCCGGCTCGCACACCGTCTTCACCCTTCCGGAGATCCCGCTGCCGGCCTGGGCCCAGGGCATCCGTTTCGGCGGCCGCGTCACCGCCGAGCAGCTCGTCTTCGCCTTCTACGACGGCCTGAAGCTGGCCACCCTCCTGGTGTGCGTCGGCGCGGCGAACGCCCTCGCGAATCCGGCGCGGCTGCTGAAGTCCCTCCCGGCCGCCCTGTACGAGGCCGGGGTCGCCGTCGTCGTCGCCATGACGTTCGCGCCGAACATGGTCGCCGACGTCGTCCGTCTGCGGACCGCCCGCCGGCTGCGCGGCCGCCCCACCGGTGGGGTGAAGGCGATCCTCCAGATCGGCCTGCCGGTCCTGGAGGGCGCCCTGGAACGCTCCGTCGCCATCGCCGCCTCGATGGACGCCCGCGGCTACGGCCGCACGGCCGAGGTCCCGCCCGCGGTCCGGCACACCACCAACGCGCTCACCCTCGGCGGCCTGCTCGGCATGTGCGCCGGCACGTACGGCCTGCTCGCCGCGCAGGGTGCCGCGTACGGGCTCCCCGTGCTCGGCGGTGGCGCGGCCCTGGCCGTCGCGGGCCTGCGCCTCGGCGGCCGCCGGTCGGTGCGGACCCGCTACCGGCCCGACCGCTGGGGTGCGCGGGCCTGGCTGGTCTCCGGATCGGGCGCGGCCGTCGCGGCGCTGCTGATCCACGCCGGTTCCGTCGATCCCGCCGCGCTGCACCCGGGCGTGGTCCCGCTGACGGCCCCCACGCTCCCGCTGTGGCCGGCGGCGGCGATCCTGATCGGCCTGCTGCCCGCCTTCGTGGCACCCGTACCGCCCAAGGAGGCGTCGCAGTGATCCGCTTCGATCAGGTGTCGGTCACCTACGAGGACGCGTCCGGCCCCTGTCTGCGGGGCGTCGACCTGGTGATCCCCGAGGGGGAGCTGACGCTGCTGGTCGGCCCGTCGGGCGTCGGCAAGTCCACCCTGCTGGGGGCGGTCTCCGGACTGGTCCCGCACTTCACGGGCGGCACACTGCGGGGCCGGGTCACGGTCGCCGGCCGGGACACGCGCACCCACAAGCCGCGCGAGCTCGCGGACGTGGTCGGCACGGTCGGCCAGGATCCCCTCGCGCACTTCGTGACGGACACGGTGGAGGACGAGCTCGCCTACGGCATGGAGTCCCTGGGCCTGCCACCTGCGGTGATGCGCCGCCGGGTGGAGGAGACCCTGGACCTGCTGGGCCTGAACGAGCTGCGCGACCGGCCGATCGCGACGCTGTCCGGCGGCCAGCAGCAGCGGGTCGCGATCGGCTCGGTCCTCACCCCGCACCCCAAGGTGCTGGTGCTGGACGAGCCGACGTCCGCGCTGGATCCGGCGGCGGCGGAGGAGGTCCTCGCGGTCCTCCAGCGCCTGGTGCACGACCTGGGCACGACCGTGCTGATGGCGGAGCACCGGCTGGAGCGGGTCGTCCAGTACGCCGACCAGGTCCTGCTCCTGGCGTCGCCGGGCGCGGCTCCGGTCATCGGTACCCCGGCGGAGATCATGGCCGTCTCCCCGGTCCACCCGCCGGTGGTCTCCCTGGGCCGCCTCGCGGGCTGGTCCCCGCTCCCCCTCTCGGTCCGCGACGCCCGCCGCCAGGCCGCTCCACTCCGCTCCCGCCTGTCGCCTGCGGCGGGCTCGGCCCCGTCGACCTCTGCGGGCCGCCCGTCCGACCCCGCCCGCCCCTCCGCTTCCCAGGGCTCCGCCCCGGACCCCGCGCCTCAAACGCCGGCGGGGCTGGAAGGTGCAGCCTCGGCAAATCCAG
>NZ_JBGBPT010000040.1:2254-72327 GCF_041106355.1 Streptomyces sp. BF23-19
AATCCAGCCTCGCCGGCGTTTGAGGCGCGGGGCGTGGGGCGGAGCCCCGATCTTTCAGCCCCGCCGGCGTTTGAGGCGCGGGGGTCCGGGGGCGGAGCCCCCGTCGCCGGAGCCCCCGGGCTGCTCGCACGCCTGCTCCGCCGCGCCAAGCCGAGCCCCGCCCCCGGCACGGCCCCCGGCTCGGCCCCGGCCGAGGTCCGCGACCTCAGCGTCCGCCGCGGCCGCGTCCAGGCCCTGCACGGCATCACCCTCACCGTGGCCCCCGGCGAGACCATCGCCCTCATGGGCCGCAACGGCGCCGGCAAGTCCACCCTCCTGTCCACCCTCGTCGGTACGGTCGCCCCCACCACCGGCGAGGTGACCGTCGGCGGCCGCACCCCCCACCGCACGGCACCACCCGAGATGGTGCGCCGCGTCGGCCTCGTCCCGCAGGAACCCCGCGACCTCCTCTACGCCGACACGGTCGCCGCCGAGTGCGCCGCCGCCGACTCCGACGCCGGCGCGCTCCCCGGCACCTGCCGGGACCTCGTCTCAGCGCTGCTTCCGGACGTCCCCGACGACGTCCACCCGCGTGATCTCTCCGAGGGCCAGCGTCTGGCCCTCGCCCTGGCGCTGGTCCTCACCGGTCGCCCCGCCCTGCTGCTCCTCGACGAGCCCACCCGTGGCCTGGACTACGCCGCCAAGGTCCGCCTGATCGAGATCCTGCGCGGGCTGGCCGCCGACGGCCACGCCATCGTCCTGGCCACCCATGACGTGGAGCTGGCCGCCGAGCTGGCCCACCGCGTCGTGATCCTGGCCGGCGGGGAGGTCGTCGCGGACGGTCCGACCGCCGAGGTCGTCGTCTCCTCGCCCGCCTTCGCGCCGCAGGTCGCGAAGGTCCTGGCCCCGGACCCCTGGCTCACCGTGCGCCAGGTCGCCGAGGCCCTCGACGCGGCGGAGGCTCGGTGAACAGGCCCGCCCGCCCCGCCGGCCCCGTACGCCCCGTACGCCCCGTACGCCCCGCCCGCCCCGTACGCATCGGCCCCCGTGCCGCCGTCGCCCTGGTCCTCGTCACCCTCATCGGCATCGCCGCCTTCGGCTGGCCGCTGCTCGCCGACCGCCAGTCGGGCCTCGCCCACTCGCAGGACGCCCCCTGGCTCTTCGCCGCGCTCCTCCCGCTGCTGGTGGCGGTGGTCGTCGCGACCATCGCCGACAACGGCATGGACGCGAAGGCGGTGGCGATGCTCGGTGTGCTCGCCGCCGTCGGGGCGGCGCTGAGACCGCTGGGCGCGGGTACGGCCGGGCTGGAGCCGATGTTCTTCCTGCTGGTGCTCAGCGGGCGCGTCCTCGGCCCCGGCTTCGGCTTCGTCCTGGGCTCGGTGACGATGTTCGCCTCCGCCCTGCTGACGGGCGGGGTCGGGCCGTGGATGCCGTTCCAGATGCTGGCGATGGGCTGGTTCGCGCTGGGGGCCGGGTTGCTGCCGGGCCCGGAGCGGATCCGGGGCCGGGCGGAGCTGCTGATGCTGGCGGCGTACGGCTTCGCGGGCGCGTTCGCGTACGGCACGATCATGAATCTGCAGGGCTGGGTGCTGCTGCAGGGCATGGGGCAGGGCATCTCCTTCCATCCGGGGGAGCCGGTGACCGCGAACCTGGCACGGTTCGCCGCGTACTGCCTGGCGACCTCGGTGGGCTGGGACCTGGGCCGGGCCGTGCTGACGGTCGTACTGACCCTCACGCTCGGGGCGACCCTACTGAAGGCTCTGCGCCGGGCGACCCGTAGAGCCGCCTTCGACGCCGCCGTCTCCTTCGATCCAGGGACCGGAACGGAGCCCGAACCCGCCCTCGAAAGGGGTACGAACGGCAGCGGAGGGTGACATTCGGGCCCTCCCCCGGTGACCCGCCCCATAGGGCCCAGGTCACATACGAGGGCGGCTAGTAGGCCCCCGGCCCGGTCCGCTGCGGGGGTGCGGCGCGCACGGCAGGCCCCTTGCTGCGAGGAGCGCTAGTAGGAGCGACCTTTGCCAGGTCGTCGGGACGTCGGTAGAACTGGATGAGTCGCAAGGCGGCAGGGGTACTTCAGGTACTTCATCCGCCGCCGACGAACCCCTCTCCTTTGCGTGAGTGGCTCACGCATGTCTTCGGCATGCGTGCGACCGCCCTTGTCCCCGTCGAAAGGTCAATCCGTGTCCAACACCGTCATCCGCCGCATCGCCGCTTCCAAGAAGGCCCTCGCGGGCACCGTCGTCGCCCTGGGTGTCGCCGGTTCCATGCTCGCCACGGTTCCCGCCCAGGCGGCCCCGACGAGCGCCAAGGCGATCGCGCAGCAGATGATCAAGGACCCGGCCCAGTTCGCCGCCTTCGACAAGATCATCTCGCACGAGAGCGGCTGGGACCACACCGCGACGAACGCCTCCTCCGGCGCGTACGGCCTGGCCCAGGCCCTGCCGGCGTCGAAGATGGCCTCCGCCGGCGCGGACTGGAAGACCAACCCCGCCACCCAGATCAAGTGGGGCCTGGACTACATGAACGACCGCTACGGCAGCCCGGTCGGCGCCTGGAACTTCTGGTCCGCCAACCACTGGTACTGAGCCACCACCAGCAGACGCGCGCAGACGCACGCACACGCTCGGCAGCGGCACGGCGCAGCAGACATACGAAGGCCCCGGTGGCCGGCCTCCCCAGGTCCGGCCCCCGGGGCCTTCCGCATCCCATCCCACGGGTCTCAGTGGCGCCTCACAGGCGCTGGATGATCGTGCCGGTCGCCAGCGCGCCTCCCGCGCACATGGTGATCAGCGCGAACTCCTTGTCGCGGCGCTCCAGCTCGTGCAGCGCGGTGGTGATCAGCCGGGCGCCGGTGGCGCCGACGGGGTGGCCGAGCGCGATCCCTCCGCCGTTGACGTTGACCTTCTCCAGGTCCTGGTCGAAGACCTGCGCCCAGGACAGGACCACGGAGGCGAAGGCCTCGTTGATCTCGACGAGGTCGATGTCCCGCAGTGACATCCCGGCCTTGCCGAGCACGGCCCGCGTCGCGTCGATGGGCCCGTCCAGGTGGTAGTGGGGGTCGGCGCCGACGAGGGTCTGGGCGACGATCCGGGCGCGCGGCTTGAGCTTGAGGGCGCGGGCCATCTTGCGCGAGGCCCACATCACCGCGGCGGCGCCGTCGGATATCTGCGAGGAGTTCCCGGCGGTGTGCACGGCGGTGGGCATGACCGGCTTGAGCCGGGCCAGCGCCTCCATGCTGGTGTCGCGCAGGCCCTCGTCCCGGTCGACCAGGCGCCACATGCCCTGCCCGGCGGCCTGCTCCTCCTCGGTCGTCGGGACCTGCACGGCGAAGGTCTCGCGCTTGAACCGCTCCTCGGCCCATGCGGCCGCGGCCCGCTCCTGGGAGAGGAGTCCGAGCCGGTCGACGTCCTCGCGGGACAGGCCCCGGTGGCGGGCGATCCGCTCGGCGGCCTCGAACTGGTTGGGGAGGTCGACGTTCCACTCGTCCGGGAAGGGCTTCCCGGGGCCGTGCTTGGATCCGGAGCCGAGCGGCACACGGCTCATGGCCTCGACGCCGCAGGCGATGCCGATGTCCATGACCCCGCCGGAGATCATGTTGGCGACCATGTGGTTGGCCTGCTGCGAGCTGCCGCACTGACAGTCCACGGTCGTCGCGGCGGTCTCGTACGGGAGCCCCATGGCGAGCCAGGCGTTGCGGGCGGGGTTCATCGACTGCTCGCCGGCGTGCGTCACGGTGCCGCCGACGATCTGTTCCACGCAGTCGGGCTGGATTCCGGTACGGGCCAGCAGTTCGCGGTAGGTCTCACCGAGCAGGTAGGCGGGATGGAGGTTGGCGAGAGCGCCCCCGCGCTTACCGATGGGGGTGCGTACGGCTTCGACAATGACGGGTTCCGCGGCCATGAGCTCGTCCTCTCCTGCACTGCGTCAGCACGGCGGGCCGTCCCGGCGCCCCGCCCCGAACTAGTACGCGTTCTAGTTCTCCCCGCAGTCTTATGACCTGAGGCCCCGGCACGCAAGGGTCTTGCACGCGCCCTGCACGGATTCCACACGCAACAGTTGGCGCCACGGCCCTTGTCACTTCTGGAACTCGTTACTACCTTCAAGCCAACTTCTGATGGTCCGTCAGACTTTGGAGTTGCCCGATGTCCTGCCCCGCACTGCCCGAAGGCTTCGACGCCACCGACCCAGACCTGCTCCAAAGCCGCGTCCCCTTCCCGGAGTTCGCGCAGCTGCGGCAGACCGCACCCGTGTGGTGGTGCCCGCAGCGGCGGGGCGTCACCGGCTTCGACGACGAGGGCTACTGGGCCGTGACCCGGCACGCGGACGTCAAGTACGTCTCCACGCACCCGGAACTGTTCTCCTCGACGACCAACACCGCGATCATCCGCTTCAACGAGCACATTCCGCGTGATGCGATAGATGCCCAGCGCCTGATCATGCTGAACATGGATCCGCCGGAACACACGCGCGTACGCCAGATCGTGCAGCGCGGCTTCACCCCGCGAGCCATCCGCGGCCTGGAGCAGGCCCTGCGCGACCGCGCCCGGAAGATCGTCGAGGAGGCGTCGGCCGCGGCCGATGACGGCAGCTTCGACTTCGTGACGCAGGTGGCGTGCGAGCTCCCGCTGCAGGCCATCGCCGAACTGATCGGCGTACCGCAGAAGGACCGCGCGAAGATCTTCGACTGGTCGAACAAGATGATCGCCTACGACGACCCGGAGTACGCGATCACCGAGGAGGTCGGCTCCAACGCGGCCATGGAGCTCATCGGTTACGCGATGAACCTCTCCGCCCAGCGCAAGGAATGCCCGGCCAAGGACATCGTCACCCAGCTGGTGGCGGCCGAGGGCCAGGGCAACCTCGGCTCCGACGAGTTCGGCTTCTTCGTCCTGCTGCTGGCGGTCGCGGGCAACGAGACCACGCGCAACGCCATCAGCCACGGCATGCACGCCTTCCTCACCCACCCCGAGCAGTGGGAGCTCTACAAGGCGACCCGGCCGTCGACCGCCGCCGAGGAGATCGTGCGCTGGGCCACCCCGGTGGTGTCCTTCCAGCGCACCGCTACGCAGGACACCGAACTGGGCGGCGCGAAGATCAAGGCGGGCGACCGGGTGGGGATGTTCTACTCCTCCGCCAACCACGACCCCGAGGTCTTCACGAACCCGGACGTCTTCGACATCACCCGCGACCCCAACCCCCACCTGGGCTTCGGCGGCGGCGGGCCGCACTTCTGCCTCGGCAAGTCCCTCGCCGTGATGGAGATCGACCTGATCTTCAACGCCCTGGCCGACACCCTCCCGAACCTCCACCTCACGGACGCTCCCCCGCGCCGCCTCCGCGCGGCCTGGCTCAACGGCATCAAGGAACTCCGCGTCACCCACCCCTGACCGCCGGACCCCAGCCCCGAGCCGCCCATGCCGGCCCGGGGCGAACCCCCGCTCTTCCAGCCTCGCCGGCGTTTGAGGCGCGGGGTCCGGGGCGGCGCCCCCGGCAACGGCGCCGCACCCGTTCGAGTGGCGGCCCGGCCCGAACGGAGTGATCCTGGCAAGCAGCGGCGATCCAGCCGAAGGGGCGCCGGGGCAGCGTATACCCCGGCGCCCCTTCGGCCTCCCCCGACCCGGCCAGGGCTACGGAAACGCAAACGGCCCGGCCAGGGCTACGGCTGGGACGGCCGCCCCGCAACCGCGTCGTACACCCGCACCCGCACCCGCCGCTGCCACCCCTCCCTCTCCTCCCGCACCCGCGCCCGCCGCTCCTTCCGCCCCCCGGCGGGATACCGCGCCCGCGCCCACGGCGACCCCGGCCGGGCCAGCCGCACCGCCCCCACCAGCGCGAAGACCGGTACGAGGATCCCCAGCAGCCCCGTGAACACCTTCCCCTTGGCCAGCGTCACCAGCGCGAAGCCCGCGTTCACCGCGACCACCACCACGTACGTCCAGCCTGAGGCCTTCGCTCCGCTCTCCGCGGCGTCGTCGACGCCGAAGGGCGACGCCCCCAGCAACAGCAGCCCGCACGCCGCGGCCCCGACCACCACCGCGTCCACGGAGAGCCGCCCCTCCTCGGACCAGTACACGTCCTTCAGGTGCAGGATCAGCGCGAACTCGTCGAGCACCAGCGCCGTCCCGATGCCGAACACCGCCGCGTCGATCTCGGCCCACGGAGACCTGTTCCCGGTCGGGGAGGCCAGCCCCAACCCACCCACGATCATCAGGACCACGCCGAACACCACGTGGTGGATGTGCAGCCCGCCCGGCGTGACGTTCTTCGGCCACCAGGAGACCTGCGCCCGGATCAACCGCACGCTGATCCGGATGAAGAGGAACGCGCCGAGGAAGCCCAGCAGCAGGCAGAGCAGCGGCTGCTTGCCCGGCTCGACGATCTGACGCTGGTACCAGTCGCCCACGTCTCAGCCCGCCCGCGTCCGGGCACGCCCGTCGGGTCCGGCACCGTACGCGCCCCCCGGCGGCCGCATCGGCTTCGCAGTCATGACCCGATGCTGGCACCGGCCCGGCCGCCGCGCCCGGCGGAAACGGACCGGGACGGGACCGCGACCGGCCCCGGCGCGCCGCTACGAGGAGGCCCGCGCCCCGGCCCGCAGCTTCCTCTCCCCCTCGCTCGGCTCCCCCTCGCTCGACTCGTCCTCGCTCGACTCCGCCCCGGCGCCCTGCCGCTGCCCCGGCAGGTCCAGCTGCAGCCCCCGCGGCCCGGACAACACGTACACGAGCCCGAAGCCGGCGGACACGACCGCGGCCCCGCCCACGGCGTCCAGGACCCAGTGGTTGGCGGTGGCCACGATCGCGCACACCGTGATCAGCGGGTGCAGCGCCCCGAGCAGCTTCTGCCAGCCCTTCGGAGCCAGCACCACGATCACGATCCCGCACCACAGCGACCAGCCGAAGTGCAGCGAGGGCATCGCCGCGTACTGGTTGGAGATCGCGGTCATGGCCCCGTACGAGGGGTTGGCCAGGTCCTGCGGCCCGTGCACGGTGTCGATGAAGCCGAGGCCCGGCATCAGGCGCGGCGGCGCGAGCGGGTAGAGCCAGAAACCGACGAGCGCCAGGACGGTGGCCAGGCCCAGGGAGGCTCGGGCCCAGCGGTAGTCGCCGGGGCGCCGCCAGTACAGGACCGCCAGGATCGTCAGCGGGACGACGAAGTGGAAGGAGGTGTAGTAGAAGTTGAAGAACGCCTCCAGCCAGGGCGTGTTCACCACGGCGTGGTTCACGGCGTGCTCGATGTCGATGCCGAGCGCCTTCTCGATGCCGTGGATCTGGCTGCCGTTGCCCTCGGCGAGGCTGCGGCTGGTGGGCGCGGCGGCCCGGATGTGCGAGTAGAGCGAGTAGCCGACCCGTATCAGCAGGAGTTCCAGCAGGAGGTTCGGGCGGGACAGCACGCGCCGCCAGAACGGCAGCAGCGGCACCCGCGCCCAGCGGGCCGCCGCGGGCTGCCCGTAGTCGGTGGGTACGGGCTCGCGCCAGTACGCCGACGAGCGCTGCAGGAACGGTACCGCGCAGGCCGCGGCCACGGCGGTGAGCAGCGGCACGTTGTCGCGTACGGGGGCCAGCGCGGCCAGGTTCGGCAGCAGCATCGTGCTCGGCAGGGTCATGGCGAGGACCACGGCCACCGGCCACACGCTCCGGTCGGCGGCCCGCTTGCCCACCTTGCCGGCAACGGCGAGCAGCACCCAGAGCAGCTGGTGGCGCCAGCCGGTCGGGGACACGGCGACGGCCACGCAGCCGGTGACGGCGACGGCGAGCAGCAACTGGCCGTCGCGGGCGTAGCGGACCGCGCGGCGCAGGCCGATCCAGACGATGGCGGCCGCGAGGGCGCCGTAGAGCAGGATCTCGGCGGGCCCGGTCAGGCCGAGGCGCAGCAGCGCGCCGTGCACGGACTGGTTGACGAGGCCGTCGGGGGCGCCGCCGAGGCCGGTACCGGCCAGGTGCTCGACCCAGTACGTCCACGAGTCGCGCGGCATGGCCGCCCAGGACAGCGCGGTGGCTCCGGCGAAGGTCACGGCGGCGGTGCGCGCGGTGGGGCGGCGTCCGGTCAGCCACAGCAGCGGGGCGAACAGCAGCAGTGCGGGCTGGAGCGCGGCGGCGAGGCCGACGAGGAAACCGGCGGGCCGGTCGCCGGGCACACGGAACACGGCGAGCAGCACCAACAGCACGGGCAGGACGGCGGTCCGGCCGGGCGAGGCGGCCTCGCGGACGGGCAGCGAGACCATCATCAGCGCCGTGAGGACGGGCGCGGCGAGCAGCGCGGTGCGCCGCGGCACCGGGTCGGGCAGGCCGCGGGCGGCGACGAGTCCGATGGCGGCGACGCACAGCAGCGTCACGCAGGTCCAGGCGATCTCCAGCGACGGGGCGGCGAGGCCGACCAGCGGCTTGAGGACGAGCCCGGCGAAGGGGGTGTCGGAGAACCGGCCGGTGTCGTAGACCGATCCGGGCAGGCTGCCGGGGAGGTGGAAGCCGCTCAGCCACTCGCCCGGTGGCATCCGTAGCACTGCGGCGGCCTGTCTGACGGCGAGAGCACCGGCCAGCGCCCACAGGAGGAGCCGGGCCGCCCCGAGCCTGCCGTGATCGCTTATGACTCCGGCATGTCCGTTCGCACCGCTGTGCTCTGCCGCGTTAGCCACGCCTCGCCGGCCTCCCGCCATGTTGACCGCAACCCTGACTTCGCCTGGCTGCCGCGCTCCATTACCCGCACGACGATATCCCCCACGGGATGCGTTGGACGGCTCTCACGGGCATCGCGCGGACCGACGGGCCCGCCGACCTGCAGAGCCCGCTCCTCGACCCGGGCCCCGGGGTGGAGCCGGGGACCGACGGGCTCTCCAGGTGCGGACACCGGACTTCGTGGCGAAGCTGAGGTGGACAGACATTCCGTGGAGAGGACGGCTCATGTCCATGCTCGACAAGCTCAAGGACCTCATGAAGGGACACCCTGACCAGGCCCGTCAAGGCGTCGAGAAGGCCGGAGACGCCTTCGACGCGAAGACTCAGAACAAGTACCAGAGCCAGGTCGACACGGCACAGCAGAAGCTCAACGAGCAGATCGGCAAGGAGCCGCCCACGCCCGGGCAGACCCGTCCGCCGCAGCCCTGAATCGGGCTTCCGGACCGGTAGGGCGCAAGGACCACGGCGCAGGGACCGCACCACGGTGCGGTCCCTGCGGGCGGATGTGCGGGCGGATGTGCGGGCGGATGTAGGAAACTGCACGCATGTCGTCGAGGCCGGGCATACCGCCCGGCCTGTGTTCCATGAGAGGTGTCCTGTGCCCAGCGTCGTAAAGATCAACGCACTGACGGTTCCCGCCGAGCAGCGGGAGATCCTGGAGAAGCGCTTCGCCTCCCGGGCCGGGGCGGTGGAGAGCTCGGACGGCTTCGAGTGGTTCGAGCTGCTGCGCCCGGTGGAGGGCACGGACCAGTACCTGGTCTACACGCGCTGGCGTTCGGAGGAGGACTTCCAGGCGTGGATGGAGGGCCCGATGAAGGCCGCCCACCAGGGCGGCGGTGAGGGTGGCGGCGAGCGGCCGAAGCCGGCGGCTTCCGCGTCCACGGTGTGGTCGTTCGAGGTCGTGCAGCAGGCGGCGCCGAAGCAGGCCTGACGCGATTCGGGCCCGGGTCGGGGCCCGGCCCGACACCCGGGCCGGGCCCCGACTCGGGCCCGTCGCGCGGCGGCCCCACGAGGGCCGGACGCACGAAGGCCTGACGCACGAAGGCCTGACGCACGAGGGCCGGACCCGGACGCATCGGATTCCAGGAAGGTCGGACGTCGGACAGGTCAGCTCCAGAAGACGTCTTCCTCGTCGATGTCCGCGGTGCACTGGTCGATATCGGTGATCTTGTTGCCGATGATCGTGAAGAAGAGCCCCTGGCGGATCTCGATGCCGCGGTCACCGCGGTCGGCGCGCACCGTGTGGAAACTCATCACGTGCCCGCGCCCGTCCGCCAACACCGATTCCAGATCCACCTGGAAGGTGCCGTCCGTCTCCGTGCCGAGGCGACGGAAGAGGTCCAGGACGTTCTCCCGCCCCTTGTGGTGCCCGGACAACGGGTTGCTGCCCGGCACGTGGTGGATGACATCGGCCGTCAGCAACGTGCTCATCGTCTCCATGTCGCCTTTGCCGAAGGCCTCGTAGCCGCGGCGGACCAGGGCACAGTCGGGATGCTCTGACATGGCGTTCCCACCCTCCGGGTACGCAGGGAAGTCCTTTTTCCTATCATCAGCCCGGCCTTGTGGATATTCCACGCGGGACCTCCCCCGCGAGCTCCACAATGACGCCATGACCACTCACAGCGAACACCACACCCCCACCCTGTCGTGGACCGTGATCCCCGAACCGTTCACCACCGGGGACGCCACCGCCCTGCGCCGCGCGTACTACGCCGAGGTCGCCGGCCGGTACTGGAAACGGCAGGTCACCGAGACCGAGATCGACCAAGGGCTGCTGGACTTCCCGGACGACGGGCTCGTCCCGCCGACGGGGCAGTTCGTCGTCGGCAGACTCGACGGCGAGCCCCTGGCGTGCGGCGGGATCCGGCTGCTCGACCCCCTGACCGCCGAGCTCACCAGGGTGTACGTCGACCGGCGCGCCCGCGGCACCGGCGGCGGGGCGGCTCTGCTGAAGGTCCTCGAAGCGGAGGCCCGAGCGCTCGGCGCCGACCGGGTCCGCCTGGACACCCGGTCGGACCTCGTCGAGGCCCGGGCGTTGTACGCGCGGCACGGGTATGCGGAAATACCGGCCTACAGCTCCGGCCCGTACGCACAGCACTGGTTCGAGAAGCGCCTGACCTAGGGGCGGCCAGGGGGCGGCTAGGGGGCGGCGTGGTCGCGCCGCGGCAAGGCGTCGTAGGGCTCCTCGGCGTCGGACCCGCACAACTCCGTGTTGATCTGCTTCACCAGCTTCACCAGGTCGGTCGGCCGGTCCGGGCCCCACCAGTCGCCGAGCAGCTCGGCGAGCGACTCCTCCCGGGCCTCGGCCAGCTTCGCGGCGCTCACGCGCCCCTGGTCCGTCAGGACCAACGGCAGCCCGTCCCGGACGGCGAGCCCACGCTCCTCGATCTGGCGCGCGGCGTCCGTGACGACCTTCAGCGGCACATTGGTGCGCTCGGCGAGCATCGCGGGCTCCACGGAGCCGTACCTCTTGATCCGCAGCAGCAGCCAGCTGGAGGCGGGCAGCAGGTCGTAGCCCGCCTTCTCGGTGATCTTCTCGTAGACGTGCCGGCGGCCCTCACGGGTTCCGAGGACCGACAGCGCACGGGCGACCTCGTCGTGGGAGGAGCGTTGGACGGGGTTGGAGGCCAGGGTCTCCGTCACATCGGGGGCGGTGACCGAGCCGCGGAGCTTGTCCTCCTTCAGGAACCAGGCGATCACGAAGGCGATCAGCACGATCGGCACCGCGTAGAGGAACACGTCGGTGATGGCGGTGGCGTAGGCGTCGAGCACCCGGGGTTGGATATCGGCGGGAAGCTCGGCGATGGCCCGCGGGTCCGCCTCCAGCTGCGCGACGCTCGCACCGGCCGGCAGCGTGACGCCCGCGAGGGAGGCGGCCAGCTTGTCGTCGAGCTGATGGGTGAAGACCGTACCGAAGATGGCGACGCCGAAGGAGGCGCCGATGGAGCGGAAGAAGGTGGCACCGGAGGTGGCGACACCGAGGTCGGCGTAGCTGACCGCGTTCTGCACCACCAGGACGAGCACCTGCATGACCAGGCCGAGTCCGGCACCGAAGACGAAGAAGTAGACGCTCATCTCCCAGGTGGAGCTGGTGCGGTGCAATTGGTGCAGGAGGAGCAGGCCGAGCGCGGTCACCGCCGTGCCCAAGATCGGGAAGACCTTCCAGCGCCCGGTCCGGCTGACGATCTGACCGGAGACGGTGGAGGTGATCAGCATGCCGATCACCATCGGCAGCATGTGGACGCCCGACATGGTCGGTGAGACGCCCTGGACGACCTGGAGGAAGGTCGGCAGGTAGACCATCGCGCCGAACATCGCGAAGCCGACGACGAAGCTGATCGCCGAACAGAGGGTGAAGGTGCGGATGCGGAACAGACCGAGCGGCAGGACGGGTTCGGGGGCCTTGCGCTCCACGAGGAGGAAGGCCGCGAGCAGGACGGCGCCGAGGACGGCGACGCCGATGATCCGGGCCGAGCCCCAGCCCCAGGTACCGCCGAGGGAGGCGATGAGCACGAGACAGGTGGCGACGCAGGCGATGAGGAAGGTGCCGAGGTAGTCGATGGTGTGCTTCGAGGAGCGCGCCGGGATGTGCAGGACGGCGGCGATCACGACGAGCGCGACGAGACCGATGGGGAGGTTGATGTAGAAGACCCAGCGCCACGACAGGTTGTCCACGAACAGGCCGCCCAACAGTGGGCCCAGCACGCTGGTCGCACCGAAGACTCCACCGAAGAGGCCCTGGTACTTGCCTCGTTCGCGCGGCGGGACGATGTCGCCGACGATCGCCATCGACAGGACGATCAGCCCTCCGCCACCCAGGCCCTGCAGGGCGCGGAAGCCGATGAGCTGGGGCATGTCCTGGGCGATCCCGCACAGTGCCGACCCGATGAGGAAGAGGACGATGGCGTACTGGAAGAGCTTCTTGCGTCCGTACTGGTCGCCGAGCTTGCCCCACAGGGGGGTGGCGGCGGTGGAGGCGAGCATGTAGGCGGTGACGACCCAGGACAGGTGCGCCATGCCGCCGAGGTCGCTGACGATGGTCGGCAGGGCGGTGGAGACGATGGTCTGGTCGAGCGCGGCGATCAGCAGGCCCAGCAGCAGTGCTCCGATGGAGACGAGTACCTCGCGGGAGGCGTGCTCGGTGGCGGGGCCGGTCTTGTCCGGGTCGGGAACGGGGCCCGGGCCCTTCGCGGTCACATCCTGAGCCATCGATACCTCCTCAGGCCGGATCAACATCTCCATCCTGAGCGGTGTGTCCGGTTATGGCCTCTCGGGCGGTTGGGAGGGCTCCTGCGGGTCTGCATAATCGCAGGCAATAGCCAGGGAGGGAGTCCAGTGAGCCGTCAGCACTGTCCAGAATGCGGCGCCGCCGGCGCAGGCTGCGGGTGCGTGCCGGGTGTGGGTTTCAACCCCCTGCGCATCCGCCCGTACGTGACGTTGCCCGACCCTGGCGAGCCGGACACGCCCGTGCCCCCTCAGCCGGTGTCCGGCGTGGTGACCCCGGACCCGCACCCGGCGCCCGTGCCGGCGCCTGCGCCGGCTCAGGACGACACCCCGGCCTACGGGATACCCGTGCCGCCGCAGGACGGGCCGTGGCCTGCGGAGCCCGCCGGGCCCGCGTACGCGGGCAACCGGGCCGAGACGGTCCAGCTCCGGGCGATCCCGGCAGCGGAGCACACGTACGGCAGCCAAACGGGAGGGGGTGGGGGCGGGGGCGGGGGCCCGGAGAAGCGAACCGGCCCGGCCTCCCGAAAGCCGCTCGCGCTGCTGATCGGCGCCGCGGCGGCGGTCGCCCTCAGTGGGACGGCGGTGGCGGTGTGGGCGCTCCCGAGTTCCGCCGAGAGCGACACCACGCTGGTGGAGGCGAAGGCCTCGGCGCCCGTGACGAGCGCCGCCCCGGCCGCGCCCTCCGCGAGCGCGTCCCCGACCAAGGGCAGCCCGTCCCGCTCGGCCTCCCCGTCGCCGAGCGCCTCGAAGTCGGCGTCCCCGTCGCCGAGCGCGTCCCGCACCTCGGCGCCCCCGTCCCCCAGCCCGTCGCCGAGCGCGAGCCGCTCCACCGCCCCGCCACCCGCGCAGGCCCCGACCCTGCGCCACGGGGACTCGGGTGCGGAGGTGGAGAAGCTCCAGCGGCTGCTGGCGGCGCAGGGCCTGTACCGGGGCCGGATCAACGGCCGGTTCGACTGGCGGGTGGAGGATGCCGTGTCGGAGTTCCAGTACGACAGAGGCATCGACGATCAGGAGTGGGGCTTCTACGGGCCGGTGACCCGCAAGGCCCTGGAGGGATAAGCGTCACATGTCCGCTGGTGGCGCGGACCGCCCTTTGTTTTGTATCGTGAAGGAACAAAGTGGTTCCGTCCTCATTCCCTGACCGGTGGACGGAACCACTTGTTCTCTTTCCCGCCCCGTCTGGAGCCCCGCCGATGCCGGCCAGCACCACCACCGCACCCGTCGCCCTCACCGCCAAGGCCCTGCTCCTGGACATGGACGGCACGATCGTCAACTCCGACGCGGTGGTCGAACGCTGCTGGCGCGAATGGGCGGTCTCCCACGGGCTGGACCCGCAGGCGGCCATGAAGGTGGTCCACGGCCGCCAGGGCTACGCCACCATGGCGGTACTGCTGCCGGACCGCCCCATGGAGCTCAACCACGCCGAGAACGCGGTGATGCTGGCCCGCGAAACGGCCGACACCGACGGCGTGGTCCCGGTCGCGGGCGCCCCGGAGTTCATGGCGGCGCTCGACGGTCTGCCGCACGCCCTGGTCACCTCCGCCGACACCGCCCTCGCCGCGGCCCGGATGACCGCCGCCGCTCTGCCCATGCCCGAGATACGGGTCACGGCCGAGTCCGTCAAGGCCAGCAAGCCCGACCCCGAGGGCTTCCTCATGGGCGCCGCCGCACTGGGCGTGGACCCGGCCGACTGCATCGTCTTCGAGGACTCGGCCGCGGGCATCACCGCGGGCCGGGCAGCGGGCATGCGCGTGATCGGCGTAGGCCCCCGCGCAGCCGCCCACGCCCCGACGGCCCACGTCCCGGACCTGACGGCACTCCAGGTCACGACCACCCCGGACGGCTCGATCACCATCACGCTCCACCCGGCGGCCTGACCCCGAACGGCACCTACGACGGCGAGGCGGAAGCCGGGGGCGGGGGCTCGGGAGCCGACCGGGCGGCGCCGTGAAACGGGGCGGTGCTTCGGGGAGCGGGAGCTGCTCGGGCGGCATCAGAGCTGCGTATGGGGGTTTCCCGTCAGTCCCGTCGTCCCTCCGGGTCGGATCGAGTGGCTCCCGCCCCCCGAACCCCCCGCCCCACCACCCGACCCCGCCCGCCCGGCTTCCACCGCCCGCAGGGCGCCGCCCGCAGGCCGCCGCCCCCAGGCCCCGCCTCTACTGCCCCACTCGCCCGTCGATGCGTTCGCGCAGGAAGTCCGCGTGGCCGTTGTGGCGGGCGTACTCCTCGATCATGTGGACCAGGACCTCGCGGAGTTCCATCGGTTCGTCGTCGTGTCCACCGTTGCCCGTGACGTCCAGGCCGGGGGCCTCCGCCACGAGTCGTTCCGCGAAGGCGACCTCGGCGCGCCAGGTGGCCCACGCGTCCGCGACCACCGCCAGGTCGGCCACCGCGCCGGTGAAATCCCCCGCGCGGTCCTCCTCCGAGCGGTAGTGCCGACGTATCTCCTGGCCCGCCATGACCTGCCGGAACCAGTATTGCTCGACGCCGGCGAGGTGGCGTACGAGACCCAGTAGGGACAGGTTGGACGGTTCCACCGAGCGCCGCGCCAGGGCCTCCGCGTCGAGGCCCGCGCACTTGAGTTCCAGCGTCAGGCGCTGGTCGCGCAGGTACCCGGCGAGTACGGCGTGCTCGCCCTGGAATCCGCCGTCGGTCCGGGTGTCCTCGTCGGGGTGGACGAACATGTTGGACCAGCCGAACTGCCGGTCCTCGGCGGACACAGCCGTCGTCACCGGCGCGGGCGCGGGTGCCGGCACCGCCGGAGGCGCGGGCTCGATGAAGGGGCTGATGGAGGGGCGGACCGAAGGGCGGGCGGAGGGGCCGGTGAAGGAAGCGGTGTGGGTCACGCGCACGAGCCTGACCTGTACGTTCTCCGCCCGCAAGGAAATATCCGCCTTCTCGGCCCCAGCCGCGGCCCGTCGGCTCAGCCCGCGATCGCCTCGTACAGCGAGAACGCGGCCAGCGCGGCCATCACGGCAGCGGCGATCTTGGTGATCAGCCGCAGCGGCACGTACTTCATCAGGGTGCGCCCGCCCAGGATGCCGATGCCCGCGACCGCCCAGAGGGCGAGTACGGCGCCGATGCCGACCGAGACGGGGTCGTCGTACCGGGCGGCGAGGTTGGCGGTCATGATCTGGGTCAGGTCGCCGAACTCCGCCACCAGGATCAGCATGAAGCCCGCCCCGGAGACCTTCCAGAAGGACTGGTCGGCGGGCGGCTTGACCTCCTCGTCCCCGTCGTCCTTCTTCAGGAGCAGCATGGCCGCACCCAGGAGGAAGAGGATGCCGACGACGGCCTGGACGAGCCGGTGCGGGAGCAGCGTGAGGACGCTGCCTGCGGCGATGGCGAGCGCGACGTGTACGGCGAAGGCGGCGGCGACGCCCGCGAAGACGTAGGAGGCGCGGTAGCGGGTGCCGAGCATCAGGCCGGCGAGGGCCGTCTTGTCGGGGAGTTCGGCAAGGAAGACGACGCCGAAGGCGATCGCCGTGATGCTGAAGCTGAACACGGGGGTGAAACCTCGATCGGTCGGGCAGGGCGCCATCGGGACCGAGAGACCTGGGGTGTGTCAGGCGTCGCTTCGGCTCGGCGGCGCCCTGGCTTGCGCGTGCGCGTACGAAACGCGCCTGCGCTGAACAGGACACTGCGGCCGAAGGTCTCGCTGGCCGGCCGCTGTCGCGACCTGCCTCCGGGCGCCGGCTGGGGTGACCCAGCAGTATGTCGACGGTCCGGCGAAGAGCTACTCCCCTTCTGCTCCGAACAGAATACGCGACGCCCACGGTCGGCCGTGATGGGCCTTTGGTCCCGCACCTGCCCAGTCCCGACCCACCCAGACCTGCCCTGACCTGCCCCGATCCACCCTTGCCCGCCTTGGCCTGCCCTTGCCCGCCCTGGCCTGCCTTGGCCCGCGCCGCCTCGTCGTGTCGCGCCGGGAACCGCCCTGAACCGCGCCCGGCGGCCCCTTTCCCCCTCCCACGGCTGCGGAATGTCAACTTCCGATTAAATCCGGGGCGTTGAGCGACTTGATGTGACGTGCTCATGTCGCCAGGCTGTCACCTGGCGCCCATCCCCGCGATACCCGGCGCCGCCACGATGGCCACGCCCCGCCGGGGCCGCACGGCCACACCCCCCGCACCCAGGGAGCCCCTCATGGCACTCATACCCAGCATCTACGCGCGTCGAATTGGCGTGCTCGCGTCAGCGGCTGCTCTCGCCGCGCTGACCGGACTGCTCAACGCCCCCGCCGCCCAGGCCGCGCCGCCCGCCCCCATCAGCGCCTCGGCCGCCCGCGCCTACCTGGCGACGGTCACCCCGAAGACCGAGGGGTCCACCAGCGGCTACAGCCGCGACCTCTTCCCCCACTGGAGCACCGTCTCCGGCAGCTGCAACACCCGTGAGACCGTCCTCAAGCGGGACGGCGTCAATGTCGTCCAGGACTCCGCCTGCGCCGCGGTGAGCGGAAGCTGGTACTCCGAGTACGACGGCGCCACCTGGACCGCCGCCTCCGACCTCGACATCGACCACGTCGTCCCGCTCGCCGAGGCCTGGCGTTCCGGCGCCAATTCCTGGACCACGAGCAAGCGCCAGCAGTTCGCCAACGACCTCACCCGCCCGCAGCTCATCGCGGTCACCGACAACGTCAACCAGGCCAAGGGCGACCTCGACCCCGGCAAGTGGCTGCCCTCGCGGACGGCCTACCGTTGTACGTACGCACGGATGTGGGTCAACGTGAAGCAGTACTACGGCCTGAGCATGGACTCCGGCGAGAAGACGGCCCTGGTCGACATCCTGAACGGCTGCTGACCAAGCCGGCCGATCTTTCCCCCGCCAGGGGGAGGCGTGGCTCCCCCCACCCGTCGTACCGTGATCGAAGGGGCTACGGAGGAGGGGGAGTTGCATGGCCGGACTGCGTCTGGGGCCGCTGCTGCGCCACGTCGACTGGGACACGGGGCGGTCGGCCACGATATGGGTCGAGGCGGATCGCCCGTGCACGGCCGAGGTGCGGTGCGCGGACGGGGCGGGCGGTAGTGCGCGCACCTTCCAGATAGCCGGTCACCACTATGCGCTGGTGACGGTGACCGGCCTGACCCCGGGCGCGACCACGACCTATGAGGTGCTGCTCGATGACCGGCCGGTGTGGCCGCTGCCGGAGAGCGGTTTCCCGCCGAGCACGATCACCGCTCCGGCCGTGTCGGGGCCCGGCCGGCCCGGGCCCGGGCTGCGCGTGACCTTCGGTTCCTGCCGGCAGGCCGCGCCGCCCGCGGGCCGGCACGGGCCGCACGGCGCGGACGCGCTCGACACCCTCGCGGCGCGGCTGGCCGCGGACCCGGAGGCGGTTCGCCCGGACGTCCTGCTGTTGCTCGGCGACCAGGTGTACGCGGACGCGCTGTCGCGGGAGACGCGGGCGTGGCTCGCGGCCCGGCGGGATCTGCGGGAGCCGCCGGGTGCCCAGGTCGCGGACTACGAGGAGTACACGCGGCTCTACTACGAGTCCTGGCTCGACCCGGAGATCCGCTGGCTGCTGTCGACCGTCCCCAGCCTGCACATATTCGACGACCACGACGTCATCGACGACTGGAACACGAGCGCGGCGTGGCTGGCGGAGATGCGGGCGACGCCGTGGTGGCGCGAGCGTGTCCTCAGTGGACTGATGTCGTACTGGGTGTACCAGCACCTGGGCAATCTCTCTCCCGCCGAGCTGGCGGCCGACGCGGTGTACGAGGCGGTACGGCGGACCCCTGACGGTACGGACGTATTGCAGGCCTTCGCGTCCGCGGCGGATGCCGATCCGGGGACGGTGCGCTGGAGCTACCGGCGCGACTTCGGCCGGACCCGACTGCTGATGGTGGACACCCGGGCCGCGCGGGTGCTGGCCGAGGACGGGCGGGCGATGCTCGATCCGGCGGAGCAGGAGTGGCTGCGGGAGAACGCCTTGGCCGGGCACGGTGGTTACGACCATCTGCTGATCGGGTCCTCGCTGCCCTGGCTGATGCCGCCGCTGATCCACGATGCCGAGACGTGGAACGCCGCGTTGTGCCGCGGGGAGCGGGGGCCTCGGTGGGCGCGGATCGGGGAGGATCTGCGCCGGCGCAGCGATCTGGAGCACTGGGCGGCGTTCCCGGCCTCGTTCGCGGCGCTGACGGATCTGATCGAGGAGGTCGGGACGGGGCCGCGGGCGCCGTCGACGGTGTGTGTGTTGTCCGGGGACGTGCATCACGCGTATGTGGCCGAGCCTCGAATACCGAGTACGGCGCGGGTGTTCCAGCTGACGTGCTCGCCGGTTCACAATTCCATCCATACCGCGGTGAAGTGGGGTTTCCGGCTGGGTTGGTCCCGGACGGGGCGGTGGCTGGGGCGCGGTTTCTCCCTGCACGGGCGTACGGGGCGGCCGCCGCTGAACTGGCGGCGTACGGGTGGGCCCTGGTTCGGGAACCAGCTGATGACGCTGGCTCTGTCGGGGCGGACGGCTCGGCTGCGACTGGACCAGGCGCGCAAGAAGCGGGAGGGGGCCGTGCTGGTGACGGTGCTGGACCGGGAGCTCACGGCGGCCGAGTAGGGGATGCGGCGGGCTCCGGCGGTGTGGGAGTCGTCTTGGCGAGGGGCCCTGGGGAGGCGTCCGTCCTTGGCCGACGTCCGTCCCCGGCGCGCGCACCGGGCGGGCGCCCCGGGCATCCGGGATGCGGGCACCGGGCGTACGCTGTCTGGCTGTCAAGCCGCTCCTGCCGCTCCCCGCGACGTCGCGGCGCTTCGTGTCGCTTCATGTCGTTTCGTGTCGCAGCACGTCAACCGGACTGGGGAGTCCCGCTTTGTTTGAGACGCTGGGATCGCTGACCGCGAGCCCATGGATCTACGCCCTCGTGGCGCTGTCCATCGTGCTCGACGTCTTCCTCCCGGTGCTCCCGAGCGGGGTCCTCGTGATCACCGCGGCGGCGGCCGCGGCGGCCGCCGGGGCGGCGGGTCCGGTACCGGTGCCGGTGCCGGAACAGGTGCCGGACATCCTGCTCCTGCTCGTGATCGCGACGACCGCGTCGGTACTGGGAGACATGGCGGCCTTCCGGCTGGGCCGGCGCGGCGGAGCCCGGCTGGACCGGGCCATCGCCCGTTCCCGCCGACTGACCCGGGCCCATGAGCGGCTCGGCACCGCCCTGGCCCGCGGTGGCGGCGCCCTGGTGGTCATCGCCCGCTTCGCCCCGGCGGGGCGCTCGGTGGTGTCCTTGGGTGCGGGCAAGACCCAGCGCAAGGTGGCGGAGTTCCTGCCCTGGTCGGTCCTGGCGGGTATGGCCTGGGCCGGTTACAGCGTGGCCCTCGGGTACTTCGGCACGCAGTGGCTGGGCACCCAGTGGCTCGGCACCGCCCTCTCGGTGGTCGCCCTCTTCGCCGCGGGCGCCCTGGCGGCCTTCCTCGTCCGCCGTCCGCCGCCGGCCGCGGCGACGGCCGCGTAGGCGGGCTCCGCTGCCCGGTCCCTCCCCCGGGCGGAGCAGTGGCTCACCCGTTCACCCGGCCCCGATCGCCGCGCCCGGGCTGGGCTCCTAGCGTCCACAGGACGGTGCGCAACCGAATGCGCGTCACATCCGTGGCCCGGCCGCGCCGTTTCGACGAGCCGAGGAGTCCTCTCCATGCCCGCCAAACCGCCCGCCGCACCGCCCGCAGCAGCACGTCGCCTGATGACCGTCGCGGCCGTGACCCTCATCGCCGCTGCCGCCGCCCCCGCCACGGTCGCGTACGCCTTCCCCTCCGCCACCGTCTCCCCCACCGCCGTCGCCCCGGGCGGCCGGGTCGCGCTCAATGTCGCGGGATGCGGGACGCAGGTCGCCCGCGTCACCTCGACCGCCTTCGGCGAGGCCCGACTGACCCCGGGCAACCAGGCGGCCGCCAGCCTCATCGGCAGCGCCACCGTCTACGACAACGCCACCCCGGGCGCGCACCGCGTCGTCTTCGAGTGCGGTGGCCCCGGCGGCGAGCGTGTCACCCTGTCGCTGCAGGTCACCACGGGTGCGGCGCGGGGTGGGACGGGTGGCAGCATCGGTTCGATGAGCCCGGGGCAGATCGCCCTCGGCAGCGCCCTCACCGCGGGCGCGCTGGGCGCCGGAGTGTGGGTGATGCGCCGCCGCGCCGCAGCCTCGTAGGCCTGGCCCGGGTCATGCCGGGGCGGCCTGCCCCCGTACGTGCACCCCGTCGAGCAGCGCCGCGGTGGCTTCGGCGACGGCGTCCACCGCCGCCTCGAACACCTCGCGGTTGTGCGCGGCGGGCGCCCGGAACCCGGACACCTTCCGTACGTACTGCAGGGCGGCGGCGCGGATCTCTTCCTCGGTCGCCTTCTCGGGGATGGCGGGCGGGCGCAGAGTCTTAATGGAACGGCACATACCCCTACTATCCCGCTACCGGGGCAGCTCGGCCCCGGAAAGTTTCATGATCAAACCGGCTTGGAGGCGGGCCCTCAGCCCCGGGTCCTCGACCGCGTCCAGCAGCTCGATGGCCTGCTGGGTCGTCTCGGCGGCCCGCCGGTCGTCGCGCAGCGAGGCGGTCTGGTCGGCCATGTGCCTGAGCGCGATGTCGGCCCGCCGGTGGAAGAGCTGCCCGATCAGGGTGATGACCAGCCCCGCCGAGCTCGTGACGATCCCCAGGTACAGCTCCCCGCCGCCCTCGGCCTTCCAGACGGCCAGGCCGACCCCGAAGAGCAGGATCGCCGCTCCGACCCCGGCGAACCGCTGGCTGGTCGCGAAGCTGCTGCGCGCCTGGGTCAGCCCGTAGGCGTAGTACTCCACGAGAATCGGCGTGAAGTCGTCCCGTCGCTCTCCGGTCTGCGCCGCGGGGTGCTGCACCCCGCCGACGTCCTGGAACTTCCCCCCGCCGGGCAGGGCGGTGGGCCGTTGCTCCGGCTCGGCGAGGCTCGCCAGCAGTCGCGCCCGCTCCTCTTCCCGCTTCCGCTCGAACCGCACCCCCCGGGACCGCTCCATCAGCGCCAGCGCCACGGCGACCACGGCCACGACCAACCCACCCCACGCGAGCTCGCCCATGCCCCGACGATCCCACGCCGGGAACCGCCGGCCAAGGGAGCATCCATCTCCCCAAATGCGAATGAACCGCACCGAACCTAGACTGACCGAGGCATGAAGAGTCACCGACGAGGGAGACCAGCATGGCTAAGCGAGGCAACAAGCGCCGGGCCCGCAAGAAGAAGAAGGCGAACCACGGCAAGCGCCCCAACGCCTGACCCGAAAGACCCCCGACCTCACCGGCCGGGGGTCTTCGCGGTTCACGACGGGCCCGCAGCAGCCCGTCAACTCCGGCGGGTCAGATCGACGGTGGCGCCACCGCTGAACATCGAGTCGTGCAACTCGATGCGCGCGGGATCCGCACCCTTCGGAATGTCGAAGACGACGATCCCGTCGAGGACGCTGCCGGGGTTGATCTGCTCGAGGAACGACTCGCTGCCGTCGAGATGGATCGCCGCGGCGGTGTCCGCCAACCCGCCTGGACCCCCGCGGCCTGCCCGTCTTCCGACGAGACCCGCAGCCATGCCGTGCACCGGTCGGAGAAGTCGAAGGGCAGGTAGGCGGTGCCGCCGACCTTCCTGAGTCCCGCGATCCGAGAACTCCACCGGTCCAACAGGCGCGCGAGCCTGGCCCCGAGTCCGCCCGGCGCCGTGGGTGCTTCGTCCGGGCCGATGTAGGCCGATGTAGTAGGAGTCGCATTTCTGCCGGTACGAGCCGATGCGCAGCCTGAGGTCGTTGTGCGACCGCTTGGTGGACACGCGATCGAAACGCAGAGCGATTCCTGCGGGCACAGCGGGCATCCTTCAGCGCGAACTTGCGGTGAGGCGTCGGCCGTCGCGGCTACGGACGTGGGGCTCGCGGCGTGCGGTACTCCTGGCCGTTCTCGTCACGCTTTCGAGCCCAGCAGGTCCAGCTCGCTTCCGATCGCCTCGCGCAGCCGGTCGTGCTGCGGGCCGAGTGCGTGCTGCTCGTCGCTCCAATTGGTGCGGGGATAGAGCCACACGGGCATGCGCACCAGGTCGGAGGGCTCCCATTCGAAGCGCGGCCATACGTGCGCGTGCAGGAAGCCGTCGGTGTTGCCGAGGATCTCCAGGTTCACGCGACGGAAAGCCCCGTCCAGTCGGCGGCAGGCCCGTTCGACCGCTTCTCCCAGTTGGTCCATGTCGGACAGGAACGCCAGCCGCTTGTCCCGGGGCAGGTCCGACAACCTCTCCACCGCCGGGTCGTCCACCAGCAGCACCGAGTAGCCCGGCAGGAACTGCACATCGCCGATCGCCGCGAACCCGGCGTCCAAGCGCCTGAGCACCGTGGGGTTTTGCCCCCGCAGCGCAGTTCCGATCCGGTCCTTCCGCCAGTCACCAGTCATGGCCAGAACCTACCCACCGGTGATCATGAAACCCGCCACGGCACGCCGGTGCACGTCGACATCACCCAGGTCAGGCCGCCCGATGCCCCCAGAACCGCACCTGTAGGTGTCGTATCTGGACGCAAGTCGATCGTGGATGTCATGTGGCGTCGATGTGGCACGCGAAAGCCCCCAACCAAGATCGATCGGGAGCCTTTTCGCTGGTGGGCGCGGACGGTTTCGAACGGCCGACATCTGCTTCGCAGCTCGCCCAAGAACAACGACTCACGCGCCTACCCCAGGCTGCAGAGTCTGTCCTCGGCCGCTCGCGAGTGCCACGATCCACCGATGTTGATGTCAGCTGTGGATGTCAGCAGCGCTTACCACCAGGACCACTTCTTCCTCCGAAGCGCCTGCTTCTTCGCCTTGGCTTCCGCCTCCTCGCGGTCTGCCGCCCCGCGGGCTGTCCACTTGCCCTGATGCTGGTAGCACTGGCCGCTGCCTACGATGGCCGGCCTCGTGCACCGGCCACCACCCTTCTTCGGAGCTCCACACCTCGGCTGAGTCACTCCCTACCGCCTCCCTCTCGAGCAGCCAAATGACGCCGGCAGCGTCTCGCCGTTTACGCAGGCCGGGAAGGGGCCGGGAAGACGCGCACGAGAGCACGGCAGGGCACACGGGAGCAATAGTCAAGACTGTGGATGAGGCGCTGAGGCATACGCCGACTTCTCGGTCGTCCGGGCGACGCCGGCTCACACGGAGTTGGTGGGCTTGGATGCTGCCGGCTGGAAGGTGAAGTCCATCGGGAACGGGTTCGGAACGATGTCGTCGGACCAGAGGCAGGCGACTTCGACGCCGTCTTCGATGGCGTCCAGCATGTCCAGCGCTTCCACCTCGACCATGGCGATCCTGGCCGTGCCGCCCTCCGCATTGGTGTAGATCTTCTCTTCCCGGCGCCCTCGGGCCAGCGCCTTCTGCAGGCCGGCCGCGTAGTCGTCGGCTTGGAACAGGAACACCGATACCGAATAGAGAAGGACGTTACTGCCGCTCGACATATGTGCGAAGCGGATGCGGCAACTGAACCAACTGAGCCCGAAGGCAGGGTCTGTAGAGATCACGAGCGCACCCTAGTTCGCGCCCTCCCAGACCGTGCTGCCCTCGGGATCAGGACCGCGGTGCCGGCGGGCAGCCGCCACACTGGCTCCCCAATCCACGGCCTGAACCTGGTCGTGGTCCCGCAGCCCCACCCCCACACCCACCGCACGTGAATCCCAGGTCCTCCAGCCATCGCCCGAGCGGGTCATGGAGCACTTGGGCGGTTCCTCCAGAGGCCGGCCCCGCTGCCCCTGACGGCCCTCCCACCGGCGCCACGTCCGCGGTGAGACAGTGAAATGGGCATCCTTGAGAAGCCTGTGCCCGTGCGCCTGGAGCGCGGCGGCCGCTGCGTCAACGGTGCGCCAAGCCACGCGGAGCCGAGCAGTGCGGAGCGCGTCGATTCCGATGGCTCATCGCCCCGGTGTGGGGTGCCATCGCGCCCGTGCGCCGCCTTGGCCGCTACGTGGCCGCAGATGGCCATGTGCTGGTCTGTCCGCCCCCGCAGGTGCCCGCACATGCTCTTCCTGTGACGATGAACAGCACAGATGAGCAGCACCACTTACTCCCGTCGTTGCCACAGCCGTCGCCAGGTCCGAGCCCTGAGTTGACGGCTCGTGCGGCCGCAGGCTGGGAGCGGTTCCTGCGCTCCGCCGGGAAGGGAGTGGGACGCACCCGATGAGTGAGCAGTGCGAGTACGTACCCATCGCCTGCTCCGCAAGCGCGTCCGGGACGTCGCATCGGGCCTTGAGGGCGAGTTGATGGCTGTCGTCAACGAGAACGTGTCGGCGTCCGTGCTCCACGAATACTGGGTGGAACTCGCCTACATCCGAGGGCCGTCCGGTCGGGAAATCTCGACCGCCGTCGACAATATCGAAGCCGTCCGAGGCACGAGGAGGACGCCGATGCCTTCGAGCCCGCATCGACACGCCGGTGTCCGGCCCAGCCATTGGATGTCGATCACGGACGTCACGCAGCGTCGATGTGGCATGCGAAAGGCCCCCAACCATGATCGGTTGGGGGCCTTTCGACTGGTGGGCGCGGACGGTTTCGAACCGCCGACATCTGCTTTGTAAGAGCAGCGCTCTACCCCTGAGCTACGCACCCGTGGATGAGTGGACAGCCTACATGGCGGGCACACCCCCCACGCAAACCCGTTCGCGTGGGGGAGAATGGACCGGGGCACGGCGGACGCGGCACGGGAGAGGGATTGTGACGACGGCATCCCGGCGGTGGTTCGGCGGGCGGGACGAGAGTCGGCGGGCGGATGCGCAGGCGGCGAAGGATGCCGCCGCGGCGGCGTTCTACGAGCTGGACACGGCGCAGCGGGATCTGCGGATCTCGATCGAGACGATCGCGGCGGCGGACGGGTCGCCCGCCGCGCGGCAGGCGACCGAGGGGTTCGCCGCGCTGGGGCGGCGGATCGACGAGGTCAGTCACGTCTACATCGAGGCGGTCGACGCGCACGACCTGGACCGGGCGGAGTTGGAGGCCTCGGTCGCCACGCGCGCGCGGGAGCAGCTGACCCGGGCCCGGGACGAGCTGGTGCGGGTCCAGGGGGAGCTGGAGCGGTTCGCGCAGGGGCTGCAGCCGCTGTTGGACAAGGCCGAGACGCAGTTGGCGCGGGTGGCTCCGGCCCGGGAGCGGGCCAGGGCTGCGCTGCTCGGGGCGAGTGACGCGCTGGACGCCGTACGGGCCAAGGGGATACGGGCCGATGACCTGGCGGCGCGGTTGGCGGCGCTCGGCCCGGAGCTGACGAAGCTGAACCAGGGCGCGGCCCAGCACGGCGTGCAGGAAACGGTGCAGCGTGCCGACCGGATCCTGCGGGACGCGGAGGCCGTACGCGCCGAGGCGGCGCGGCTGCCCGAGCGGGCGGCGGAGATCGACCGGCGGCTGGTGAGTCTGCGGACGCGGGCGCAGGCGTTGCGCAACCGGGCGGACCGGGTGGATCCGGTGCTCAGTGAGCTGCGGCGGCGGTTCAGTGCGGCCTGCTGGCAGGATCTGCAGCACGTGCCGGACGAGGCGGTACGGGACGTGGCGCGGGCCGAGGAGCAGTTGCGGGAGGCCGGGCAGGCCCGGGACGAGCAGCGGTGGGCCGACGTCGGGGCGCTGATCGATGCGGTTCGGGGCTCGCTGGACGCGACGGACGAGGCGGTGTCGGCGGCGCAGGACCGGCTGACGCGGCTGGAGGCGGTGGCGCGGGATCCGCAGGCGGAGGTGGACCGGACCCGTTTCGCGATCCGGGATGCGCAGCGGCTGGCGATGGCGGGGCGCAGTGTGCCGGATCCGCGGCACGCGCGGCCGCTGGACGATGCGGTGGCGCGGGTGACCCGGGCGCTTTCGGCGCTGGAGGGGCGGCATCCGGACTACTGGGCGTTCCTGCTGGAGATGGCGGACGTACGGGCTTCCGTGAACCGGGTGGTGACCGGGATCCGGGCCGAGCGCGGGCACGGCTAGGCCGTCCGTCCCGTTCGGTACTTGCCCGCTGAGCGCGGGTCGTCCGGGGCCTCCGGCCGCGGTGCCTCGTCGCGGCCGCGGCGCCCCCTGGCGGGCACCCGGTTGTTTCCGGGCGGCCGGCGGCGGATGCTGGGAGGTGCCGGGAACGGAGCAGAGGAGGGCACCATGGCTGCCCACACCTACAAGAAGCCTCCTGTGACCCATGAGCCCTATGTGGCTCATGCGGCGTACGGGTGCACGGAACCGCACGAGCACTACGCGCCCTACGTCGCCCATGAGCCCGATCCGGACGCGCCCGCCCCGCCACGTCTGGCGGACACGGTCTCCCGGCGCATGGGACGCGTACTGCATCCCGTCAACGCGCAGCTCGACGATCATCTGCCGACCGATCACAAGCTCGGCCAGGTGTACCGGGTCGGGGCGGGGCTGATGGGCCTGCTCCTGGTCGTGTTCGGGATCCTGGGGCTGGTCGACCAGATCGGGTTCTTCGACACCGGCGGGGACACGGTGCTGGCCCTGAACACCAACGGGGCGCTGAGCGTCCTGTCGATCTGCATCGGCGCCCTGCTGATCTACGGGATGGTGGTGGGCGGAACCTTCGCCTCGACCCTGAACATCGTGCTGGGCGTGCTCTTCATCGCGAGCGGGTTCGTGAATCTCGCGCTGCTGGACACGGAGCTGAACTTCCTGGCCTTCAAGATCCAGAACGTGCTGTTCAGTTTCGTCGTCGGCGTGATGCTGATGTGGTTCGGGATGTACGGGCGGGTGGGCAGCGCCCTGCCGCACGACAATCCGTACTGGCGGGCCCGCCACCCCGAGCAGGCGGCCCGGGAGGACCGGGTGCGGCGCGTTCAGGGGCGGCCCCCCGTGACCCCCGTCATGCACGGCCGCTGCCCGTAGCCGCGCCGTCGTGCCGTAGCCGCGCCGTACGTGCCGTAGCCGCGCCGTACGTGCCTCAGCCGCGCCGTACGTGGTCGTAGCCGCGCCGTACGTAGCGCCCGGGCGCCGGGCGCGCTTAGCCTGTGCGCATGCCTCGATACGATTACCGCTGCCGGACCTGCGACGACACCTTTGAGGTCAGCCGGCCCATGGCCGAGTCCTCCGCGCCCGCCGACTGCCCGGCGGGGCACTCCGACACCGTGAAGCTGCTGTCCGCCGTCGCCGTGGGCGGGACGAGCAGTGCCCCCGCGCCCGCGATGGGCGGCGGGGGCGGCGGCTGCTGCGGTGGCGGCGGCGGCTGCGGCTGAGCCCGGTCGGGGCCGTCAGCGCTTGCGCGACAGGGTCAGGCCGTCCGAGATCGCGAGCAGGACGGATTCCATGCGCGGGTCCGCCGACACGTGGTCGTTGAAGGCGCGGACGCCTGCCGCGGCGCCGGTGGCCGACTCGTCGAGGACCGTGCCGTGGTACAGCGTGTTGTCGGTGACGATCAGGCCGCCCGGACGCAGTCGCGGCACGAGCTCCTCCCAGTAGGAGATCTGGCTCTGCTTGTCCGCGTCCACGTAGGCCATGTCGATGTGCGGTTCGGTCGGCATCGCGCGCAGGGTCTCCAGCGCCGGTGCGATGCGCAGCTCGATGCGGTCCGCGACGCCCGCGTCCTCCCAGGCCTGCCGGCCGTACCGGGTCCACTCCTCGGAGACGTCGCAGGCGATGAGGCGGCCGTCGGCGGGCAGCGCCTGGGCCATCGACAGGGCCGAGAAGCCGGTGAAGGTGCCGACCTCCACGATGTGGCGAGCGCCGGTCAGGCGCACCAGGAAAGCCAGCAGCGGCCCCTGCTCCTCCGCCGACTGCATCCCTGCCACGTCCGGGAACTTCGTGTACGTCGTCGCCACCAGCCCCCGCTGGACCTGGTCCAGCGGGGGGTTGTGGTCGAGCATGTACCGGTAGAGCTCGTCTGTGATCTTGGTGCTGTTGCCCTTGGTCATGCGTCCAGTCTGCCCAGTCGGGCCGCCTCCTGGGCGAATGCGCGCACGATTTCCTCGCCCGCCAGGACGCCCGCCGTGGCCAGCGCGGTCACCGACGGCGCCGTCCAGGCCGCGTCGGCCAGTTCGCCGTGTCCCGGGCGCCAGCCGGCGTCCGCCGCCAGCAGCAGGTCCGCGTCCAGCAGCGAGTCGCCGGCCGCGAGGGTGGTGGTGGCTCCGGTACGGCGGGCGACCTCGCGCATCGCCGCGCTCTTGGTGAGCGGGCGCGGGACCGCGTAGATCTTCCGGCCCTGGAGGGAGACCGTCCAGCCGCGGGCCTCGGCCCATGCCGTCAGGGACTTGAGCCATTCGTCCGGGACCAGGTCCCGCTCCACGACGAGGTACGCGAAGAGGTCCTCCGCGAGGCGTGCCTTGCGCAGCCACGCCGGGTCGGCCACGGCCAGCAGGTGCTGGTGCACCTCCTCCAGGGGGGCGCACTCCTCGGCCAGGCGCGCCGCGACCTGCCGCCGCCAGTCCCGGTCCGGTACCCCGTCGACGAGGAGCTGCCCGCCGTTGGCGCAGATGGCGTACGGGGCCGGGCGGCCGGGGAAGCGGATGCGCTGGTACTGCTTGCGGGTCCGGGTGGTGGTGGGGACGAAGACCACCGAAGGATCGGCCGTCAGCTCCGCCAGCAGTCCCGCCGCCGTCTCCGTCATGTAGGACAGCGGCTTGCTCTCGTGGACCTCCACGCACAGCAGCCGCGGGGCCACCGGGTCGGGCATGGTCAGGCCGAGGGCGGCCGTCGAGTAGATGAGCGTACGGTCGAGATCACTGGCTACGAGGACTGTCACTTCGAGGCCACAGCCTTTCCGTCGGCGCCGGTGGCGCCGCGCGTGTATCGGGGGTGGATGAGTCCTACGCACGTGTAGGGCAGCCCGTCGACCTCTTCCACCGGGACGCCGCGCTGCTCGGCGAGCAGCCGTACGTGGTCCAGGTCGGCCCCGGCGCCGCGCTGCGCCAGGATCTTCCACGGGACCCGGCGCAGCAGGACGCGGGTGGTCTCGCCGACGCCGGGCTTGACGAGGTTCACGTCGTGGATGCCGTACTCCTCGCTGATCCGCTCGACGGCCGCCCAGCCCTCCCAGGTGGGGGTGCGGTCGGCCGCGAGGAGCTCCTTGACCTCCTCGTCGACGGCGTCGGCCACCTCGTCGAAGTGGGCGGCGACGGTGTCGACGAAGGCGACGGAGACGTCGGCTCCGGCGAGCTCGCGGTAGAACTTCGCGCCGTGGAAGTCGGCGGGACCGACCAGGTCGGACCTCAGAACCGTACGCGAGACGAGACCGGAGACGGTGGAATTGAGACAGGCGGAGGGGATCAGGAAGTCCTCCCGGGTGCCGTACGTGGGCACGCAGGAGCCGGGGTCGGCGAGGACGACGATCTCCGGGTCGAAGCCCGGGAACTCCTGCAGGGCGATCTTCAGCTCGCGGGTGATGGCGCCCTTGCCGGTCCAGCCGTCGACGAAGACGACGTCGGCCGGGTCGTGGTGGGCGGCCAGCCAGCGCAGGGCGTTGGCGTCGATGCCGCGGCCGCGCACGATGGAGACGGCGTAGTGCGGCAGGTCCAGTCCGTGGCGGGCGCGGGCCCAGCGGCGCATCAGGACGCCCACGGGGGTGCCGGCGCGGGCCAGGGAGACCAGGACCGGGGACGGGGAGCGTTCGGCGAGGACGGTCTCGGTGACCGTGCCGACGGCTCGGGCCACGCGGACGGCGGAGGCGGCCAGCGCGCTCGCGTACAGCTCCTGGTACTGGGGGGAGGGCTGGTACTCGACGGGCAGGGACTCGGCGTAGTGCGCCCCGCCCGCCTGTATCGCCTCCTCGCGCTCCTCCGTCGGCGCCTCCAGTTCGACGTCGGAGAAGTCCTGGAGCAGCCAGCCGACGTCCTCGGCGGCGTACGAGGAGAAGGCGGGGCCGCGCAGGGGCTCGCGCAGGGTCGCCGGCGTCGACTCGGTCCGCAGGGTCTGCTGGGGCTGCTCGGGCGACCCGGTCGACTCGGTCTGCTCGGTCTGCTCGGTCGGTGCGGTCTGCTCGGTCGGTGCGGTCGGTGCGGTCATGATCGGCTTCGGCTCCCGCCGGTCGGGTGTGTAGGACGGGACGACGGCCAGGACGACGTGGCCGGTGTGCGGGGCGAGGGCCGCCAGCAGTCCGGTGTGCAGCTCGGGGGTGTCCCCGACCGAGTCCACGACGGCGACGACGGCGTCGAAACCGGCGCCGTCCGTTCCGCGGACGTTGTAGGCGTAGCGGTCGCCGGGGCCGTCGGCCGGGGCGTCGTGGGCCGGGAAGACCAGCCGGGTGCGGATGGCGTAGCCGGGGTCGTCGACGGCGAGGACGGGCGAGCGGGTGGTGGTGGAGAAGCGGACCTCTCGGACCGCCCCCGCCTCCTCCAGGGCCTTGGCGAGGCGCAGCGGTGCGTACATCAGCTCCTCGTTGCCGAGTACGAGAACCCGCCCGGGTTCGGTGCCGAGCGCGGCGGTGACCCGGCCGGCCAGCGCGGGGAGCGCGGCCTCCAGCGCCGTGCGGTGGGCGGGGGTGAAGCCGTGGCGTCCGCCGTCGGGAACCCCCGCCGGCCAGTCCAGGTCGACGCGTGTGATCGGCCGCGGGCCGTCCGCCGGGGCTTCGCCGGGGCCGTCCGCCGGGGCTTCGCCGTGGGCCCCGCTGCTCGAACGCCGGAGGGGCTGATGTTGCTCGACCCGTGCCTCGTACTCCTCGACCAGCGCCTGGCCCTTGGCCAGGACGCCGTCCGGGAGGGAGACGGTGCCCGAGGCGAGGGCGATCAGGTCCACGCGCGCGCCCAGCTCGGCGGCGAAGGCGGTGAGCCGGTCGCGGTCGGCGGCCGAGCGCATGTCGACGAGGGCGACGACGACGTAGTGCGAGCGCGGGTGGCGGGCGTGCAGGTCGCGGATGGTGTTCAGGACCGTGTTGCCGGTGGAGAACTCGTCGTCGACGAGGACCAGCGGTCCGGTGCCGGCGAGCAGCCGCGGGTCCTCGGGCAGCAGCAGGTGCGAGGTGGCGTGCGAGTGCGCCTCCTCGAAGCCGCCGGCCTGCTCCACGCCGACCACGGGGCGGCGGGTGGAGTGCAGGTAGGGGGCCGGGCCGAGGCCGTCGGCGACGCAGTGGCCGAGGCCGGTGGCGGTCTCGGCGTAGCCGAGGACCACGGCAGCGGCGGCGCCCTCCTCGCCGAGCAGCTCCCGTACGCGTTCACCGAGGCCGAAGCCCGCCCCGTACACGAGCTCCGGGGACTGCGGGACGTGCTTGCCGAGGACCTGCGAGACCAGCAGGTGGGCGCGCTTGGGGTTGCGCCGCAGGGCCAGTCCGAGCAGCTCCGTCAGCCGCGGGCCGTCGCCGGAGTCCTGCAGGCTCACGCCCAGCCGGTCCGCGACCCAGGTACCCGACCACACCGCTTCGATCGTCTTGCCTTTCCTCGTCATCGTCATTGTCCGCGCCCGGGCCCGCGTCCGCGCGGGCGTACCGGCAGGGGTGCCGGCAGGGGTACCGGCGGGCGTGCTCACACCTGGAGCCCGGCCGTGAGCAGGTCGACGAAGCCGACCTCCTCCTTCGCCACACCGAAGACCTCGGCGCGCAGCATGGTGCGCTCGGCCCAGGCCCGGTGGGGCTTCACCTCGTTCATCTTGTTCGTGTAGGCGCTGCGCATCACTCCGCCGCCGCCGCGCTCGGGCCGCAGGATGTCCTGCGCGTCGCAGAACTCCTCGTGCGAGACCACCGACAGCGCGTGCACGGGCGTGACGTGGGCGGGGTGGATGCAGGTCTTGCCGAGCAGTCCGTTGGCCCGGTCCAGCTCGATCTCGCGCAGCAGTCCGTCCAGGTCGTGCTCGATCAGGGCGGTACGCAGTTCCTCCACGCCCTCCTCCAGGAAGGGGCTGCGGCGCAGCTGGGGCTTGAAGAGGCGCTGCTGGCTGCGGAAGTACTCCCAGACGGGCCCGGTCACCGTGAAGCCGGTGCCGTCGGCACGGCTGAGGACGTTGACGACGTCCGCGATGACGCCCGCCACGATCTGGACGTCGTAGGCGGTCATGTCGGGCGTGCGCCGCAGGCCGTAGGCCGAGCAGAAGTCGGTCACGCCGAGCCGCAGCGCCAGGACGCGCTCGCGGTGGCTGTTGACCGTGCGGGAGATGCCAGCGAGGGCTTCGACGCGGGTTTCGAGGTGGAGGAGGTCCGGGGTCTCCAGGACGGGCATGGCGTACAGGCGGGGGACCCCGGCGACGGCCTCCGCCTCCGCGACGGCCTCCAGGAAGGCGATACCCCGCGTCTCGTCGAACTTCGGGAGTACGAATCCGGCCAGGCGCCGTACGGAGCCGCCGAGCCGGCGCACCAGGTCGGGTATCTGCTCGGCCGTGCGGACACGGATGAAGAGCAGCGGGAGCGCCGCGCCATCGGCGTCGAGCTCGGAGAAGTGCCGGACGAGGTTCTCCTCGGCCCCGGCGACATCGCCGTCGCTGATGGAATCCTCCAGGCAGAGGACCATCGAGACGACCCCGCGGCCGGCCTGCTTGCGGATGTCGGCGGCGAGCGTGGGCCGGGTGGCCGGGCTGTAGAGCGTGGCTCCCAGTGCCGCCGCGAGGACGCGGGAGGGTGAGGCTCCGGTGAATTCCGCCGGTTCCTGGTGGAAGAGGTCCTTACGGACGGTGGGCGTTATGTGCCCAAAGTGACGCATGTGCTTCCCCCGTACTGCCTCGGCGGCCCAACTGGCATGGCCGGTAATAGTACGTACGAACGTGAGTCAAGAGTTCCTCAAGCACATGAAGTTCAGGTAACCCTCTTGCACCATGCCCAGGTCTCGCGTTCGAGACAAGGCCCTACGGGGGGCCGCATTGTCCCTGTCCACCCCGGGAGGGCAGGATGACGTGCATGACGCACGCGATGCAGAAGGGCTCGAACATCCCGGTGGCCGCCGTGGCGGTCCGGGCGGTGCTGCGCTGGACCGGCGGCCCCGAGGTGCCGGACGTGGACGCCTCGGCGCTGCTCGTCGGCCCGGACGGCCGGGTGCGTTCGGACGAGGACTTCGTCTTCTACAACCAGCCCCGGCACCCCTCGGGGGCCGTCTGGCGACTCGGCAAGAAGCAGATCGGTGACGCGATCACCGACGCCGTCCAGGCGGACCTGCGCACGGTGACGCCGACGGTGGACCGGATCCTGGTGGTCGCCTCCGCCGAGGACGTCCCGTTCCAGCGGGTCAGCGACCTGCGGATCCTCCTCTACGACGCCACCTCGACCGGCGGCTCCGAACCGCTGGCCTACTTCGACGTACGGCCCGAGACCGGCGCCGAGACGGCGCTGATCTGCGGGGAGCTGTACCGGCGGGGCGAGGGGTGGAAGTTCCGGGCCCTCGGCGAGGGCTACTCCGACGGACTGGTGGGGCTGGCGACCGACCACGGGATCTCGGTCGACGAGAACGCCGCCGCCGAGCCGGACGCGAGCCCCGCGGCCGGCGTCGGTGCCGGCCCCGGCGCCGGGCCCGCCTCCGAGCAGACGGCGATGATGGCTCCGCCCACGCAGGCCCCGCCGCCCGTCGAGCCCGCCTACGGGTACCCGCAGCCCGTGTCCCCGGCCCCGGTGCCGGGTCCGGGCGGCGATCCGTCCTTCCGGCTGCCGGTGCAGGGCCCGCAGTTCATCCGCCGCTGACGCAGCGGCGGTCCGACAGGGCCGCCGACGACCCCGCCGAGGGCCCCGCGACGCTCCCGCGTCCCGGGGCCCCGGTCAGCTCTTGGTGCTCTTGTAGCCCCGCCCCCACTGGAGCCCCCAGCCGTAGAGCCGGTCCAGCTCGGCCTGGAACCCGTACACGAACTTCACCTCGCGCCGCACCACGAGCTCGCCCTTGACCTTCTCCAGGGAGACGACCGCGCAGGACCGGGCCTGCGGGTGCCGCTCGTCCAGCGGGATCTCGATCCGCGGCCCCGTGACGGGGTAGAGCGTCACCATGGCGTGCGTCCGGTCGAAGGCCGGCGTCTGGTCGTAGATGTAGACGAAGACCAGCAGCCGCTTGATCTCGTCGGCGTGGTCGAGGTTGACGTAGAGGGTCTCCCCCGACGCCGAGCCGAACCGGTCGTCCCCGCTGAGCTTCACGTACGGCGGGTCGTTGAGGTCGCCCAGCAGGTTCCCCAGCGGCTGTACGGCGCCGCGCGTGCCGTCCTCCAGCTCGTACAGGCAGCCCATGTCGAGGTCGACATTGACCATGCCCTGGGTGTGCGCCTGCACCATGTCCGGCTTGAACAGCTTGAACGGGTGCCGGAAGAGCTGGCCGCTCTGCCCCGAGCGGCCGCCGATGTCCGAGGTGCGCATGCGCCAGGACAGATTGACGCGCAGATTGCCGTGGACGGCCCCCTGTTTGGTGAGCGACACCGTCGAATGTCGCTTGGTCAGCTCGATCGCGTTCGACGAGGCACTGCCCGACTGGAACTGCACGGCCCGGCTGCCCATGATGCCGTCGAAGAAGCCCATCCCCTACCCCCTGGTCCCCTGATCCCCTGAAACGCCCTGAGCCTACGGAAGCGGGGCGGCCCGCCGGGTCCGTGGACCCGGTGGACCGCCCCGCAGATGGAGCGTTCCGCATTACCGCCACGGTCATGCCTCGGCGGTGGAACCCTCCAGTTCCAGGCGCTTGTTGCGGCGCACGGAGGACCAGAAGGACCATCCGATGAGCAGCACGCCGACGAGACCGGTGATGATCTCGTTGATCTCGTACTGGATGGTGACGAGCAGGATCACGGCGAGCGCGCCGATGGCGTAGTGCGCGCCGTGCTCCAGGTACACGTAGTCGTCGAGGGTGCCCTGGCGGACCAGGTAGACCGTCAGCGAACGGACGTACATGGCACCGATGCCGAGGCCGAGGGCCATGAGCACGATGTCGTTGGTGATGGCGAAGGCGCCGATGACTCCGTCGAAGGAGAAGGAGGCGTCGAGGACCTCGAGGTAGAGGAACATGAAGAAGGCGGCCTTGCCGGCCATGGCGACGGCCGTGACGGGCTTGCCGGACTTCTTGGCCTCTTCCTCGGCCTCGTGCTCGGCTTCCTCCTCTTCCTCCAGCTTGTTCTCGAAGTAGCCGGAGAGGCCGCCGACGATCATGTAGGTGATCAGGCCGAGGATGCCGGAGATCAGGACGGTCTGGGCCTTGTCCACGTGGACGCCACCGTGCTGGTGGGCGTTGGCCCCGACGGTCATCGAGGCGATGACGAGGACGATCAGCGCGAGGCAGGCGGACAGCATGTCGACCTTGCCGAGCTTGGCGAGCGGGCGCTCCAGCCAGGCGAGCCACTTGATGTCACGGTCCTCGAAGATGAAGTCGAGGAAGATCATCAGGAGGAACATGCCACCGAAGGCGGCGATGGACGGGTGGGCGTCCGTCACCAGCTGCTCGTACATCTCCTTGTCGGAGAGGGCGAGGTCCACGGCCTCCAAGGGCCCGATCTTGGCGCTGATCGCGACGATCACAACGGGGAAGACCAGTCGCATACCGAAGACCGCGATGAGTACGCCGATGGTGAGGAAGATCTTCTGCCAGAAGGCATTCATCTTCTTCAGGATCCCGGCGTTGACCACCGCGTTGTCGAAAGACAGCGAGATCTCGAGGACCGACAGGATCGCCACGATACCGAAGGCCTGCCACCCCCCGTAGAACACCGCTGCGACCAGACCGAGCGCAGTGATTGCGAACGACCAGCCGAAGGTTTTGAGAACCACTGGCACCCCATCGTCTTGTACGGCTTTACGAAACGTTGACCCCGAAGTCTAGAGCGATGCCTCGGAGCCCCGACGCGTACCCCTGCCCCACCGCACGGAACTTCCATTCACCCCCGTACCGGTAGACCTCGCCGAAGATCATCGCGGTTTCGCTGGACGCGTCCTCGGACAGGTCGTAGCGGGCCAGTTCCTGGCCGTCGGCCTGGTTCACCACGCGGATGAAGGCGTTGCTGACCTGGCCGAAGCTCTGCCGGCGGGAGTCCGCGTCGTGGATCGAGACCGGGAAGACGATCTTGTCCACGGCCGCCGGCACCTTGGTGAGGTCGATGATGATCGACTCGTCGTCGCCTTCACCCTCGCCGGTGAGGTTGTCCCCTGTGTGTTCGACGGAGCCGTCGGGGCTCTTCAGGTTGTTGTAGAAGACGAAGTACTCGTCCCCCAGCACCCGACCGCTGTTGCACAGCAGTGCGCTGGCGTCGAGGTCGAAGTCGGCTCCCGTGGTCGAGCGCGCGTCCCATCCGAGACCGATCAGAACCCTGGTGAGGTTCGGTGCGGCCTTGGAGAGGGAGACATTGCCCCCCTTGGCGAGTGTGACGCCCATGTTGTGGTCCTCCCCGGACGACGGTGTGGCGGTATGGCGATGTGCCGGTGGTGCGAGTGGTGTGGTGCCGGTGGTGCGGTGTGGCCGGTGGTGCGGGTGGCCGGTGGTGCCGGTGATGCGGTGTGCCGCCCGCGGTGGCGTCCACGGGGTAAAGCCGGTCCGGCGCCGTACACACAGTGCACGGCGCCGGACGGACGGACTGCTCTCGGACTCAGACGTTGACGCCGAAGTCCTGCGCGATGCCGCGCAGGCCCGATGCGTAACCCTGGCCGATGGCGCGGAACTTCCACTCCGCACCGTTGCGGTACAGCTCGCCGAAGACCATGGCGGTCTCGGTCGAGGCGTCCTCGGAGAGGTCGTAACGAGCGAGCTCGCTGTTGTCGGCCTGGTTCACCACGCGGATGTACGCGTTGCGGACCTGGCCGAAGCTCTGCTGGCGGCTCTCGGCCTCGTAGATCGAGACCGGGAAGACGATCTTGGCGACGTCGGCCGGGACGCCGGCCAGGTTGACCTTGATCGCCTCGTCGTCGCCCTCGCCCTCACCGGTGGTGTTGTCACCGGTGTGCTCCACCGAGCCGTCGGGGCTCTTCAGGTTGTTGAAGAAGACGAAGTTCGCGTCGCTGGTGACCTTGCCCTGGTCGCTGGTCAGGATCGCGCTGGCGTCGAGGTCGAAGTCGACACCGGTGGTGGTGCGAGCATCCCAGCCCAGACCGACGATGACCGCCGTCAGGTTAGGCGCGGCCTTGGTCAGCGAGACGTTGCCGCCCTTGCTGAGGCTGACTCCCACGGGTCCTCCATTGGGTTCTGTGTGTGGGGCGGTGCCCCGTCGTGCAGGGGTCCTCCCGGTTGTGACCGGGGGAGCTACCGGATCAACGTTTCGATCCTAGTGACGGGTTCCCGCCTGTAAGCGGTTTTCGCAGGGAAAATGCGTGTACGGCCCATGCCGGCGCGCTCAGAGGCTGTCGAGTGCCTTGATGTACTCGTTCAGGTCACGCGCGTCGGGCAGTCCGTTGACGACAGTCCAGCGCACGACGCCGTCCTTGTCGATGATGAAGGTGCCGCGGACCGCACATCCCTTGTCCTCGTCGAAGACGCCGTAGGCGCGCGAGGTCTCCCCGTGCGGCCAGAAGTCCGACAGCAGCGGGTACTCCAGGCCCTCCTGCTCACCGAAGACCCGCAGGGTGGGCACGGAGTCGTTGGAGACGGCGAGGAGCTGCACGTCGTCGTTCTGGAAGCGCGGGAGCTGGTCGCGCAGCTCGCACAGCTCGCCGGTGCAGACGCCGGTGAAGGCGAACGGGTAGAAGAGCAGCACCACTGCCTTCTCGCCCCGGAAGTCGGAGAGCCGCACGGTCCGGCCGTGGTTGTCCTTGAGCTCGAAGTCCGGGGCCTTGTCGCCGACCTCGATCGCCATCTCTCGCATCCCTTCGTTCCCGCATCCCCGCATTGGGCTGTTCGGGTGGTCCCACCTTATGGGCCCGGCTCCGGGCCGTGAACGCACACGCCCCGCCGACCGGGATGACCCGGTGCGGCGGGGCGTGTGTCCGCATCACTGCGGGGCTCGGCTCAGCGCTTGGCCTTGGCCGCCTTGGGCGTCACCAGCTTGGTGGAGGTCCACTCCTTGCCGACGGGCAGGCCCTTGGCGAGGGAGAGGCCGGCCGTCTCGGCCGCCTCGCTGATGTCGCTGGCCTCGACGTAGCCGTCACGGCCCGTCTTGGGGGTCAGCAGCAGGATCAGTGCGCCGTCCTCGACCAGCTCGGTCGCGTCGACCAGGGCGTCCGTCAGATCGCCGTCCTCGTCGCGGAACCACAACAGCACCGCGTCGGCGACGTCGTCGTAGTCTTCGTCGGCGAGCTCGCTGACGACCTTTTCGACGCTGTCACGGAATTCCTGATCGACGTCGTCGTCGTAGCCGATCTCCTGGACCACCTGTTCGGACTGGAAACCCAGCCGGGCGGCCAGGCTCTCCGCGTGGTCCGCGGTCGCGCTCACGGGGTGCCTCCTGCTCATGTTCGGTGAATGTCTTCGGCGGCGCGCGTACGCGCAGCATTGGGCGTAGTCCACACGGGCGCGGCGGATCGCGCAAGTACCCGGCCGCCGAGACCGTCGAAACGGTGACGATTACGGCCGTCTCGCCGCAACTTTCAGCCTTCCCGTGTGCACCTCTCGTGATTCATCCCACACCATTCCAGCTCATTCGGCATCATCGTCGACGGTTGGGTCTTTCCTACCTGTTTGAGGGACGAACGGCCTTGCGAAGTCGGCGCCCGCCCTGGGCGTAAGGTGCGGTTCGCCGGACTCGCGACGGATCCCCGCCGATCCTTCCCTCCCGGGTTCCCTGCGGTTTCCAGGGATTACCCGGTGGTAAAGATGAAGATTTCGGCCCAGCGTAAGAGCATGGGAGGCGGCGAACCCCAGGCACGACTCCCCCGACAGCGAAGGAACAGCGTGGCTTCCGCATCCGATCGCAATCCGATCATCATTGGCGGCCTGCCGAGTCAGGTCCCGGACTTCGATCCGGAGGAGACGCAGGAGTGGCTCGACTCCCTCGACGCCGCAGTCGACGAGCGGGGCCGTGAGCGGGCCCGCTACCTGATGCTGCGGCTGATCGAACGGGCCCGTGAGAAGCGCGTGGCCGTGCCGGAGATGCGCAGCACGGACTACGTCAACACGATCGCCACCCGGGACGAGCCGTTCTTCCCGGGCAACGAGGAGATCGAGCGCAAGGTCCTCAACGCCACCCGTTGGAACGCGGCCGTCATGGTCTCGCGTGCCCAGCGTCCCGGTATCGGCGTCGGCGGCCACATCGCCACGTTCGCCTCCTCCGCCTCCCTCTACGACGTGGGCTTCAACCACTTCTTCCGGGGCAAGGACGAGGGCGACGGCGGCGACCAGATCTTCTTCCAGGGGCACGCCTCCCCCGGTATCTACGCCCGCGCGTACCTGCTGGACCGGCTCACCGAGCAGCAGCTCGACTCCTTCCGGCAGGAGAAGTCGAAGGCCCCGTACGGCCTGTCGAGCTACCCGCACCCGCGGCTGATGCCGGACTTCTGGGAGTTCCCGACCGTCTCGATGGGCCTCGGTCCGCTGGGTGCGATCTACCAGGCGCGGATGAACCGGTACATGGAGGCGCGCGGGATCGCCGACACCTCCAAGTCCCACGTTTGGGCGTATCTCGGCGACGGCGAGATGGACGAGCCGGAGTCGCTGGGCCAGCTGTCGATCGCCGCCCGTGAGGGTCTGGACAACCTGACCTTCGTGGTCAACTGCAATCTGCAGCGCCTCGACGGCCCGGTGCGCGGCAACGGCAAGATCATCCAGGAGCTGGAGTCGATCTTCCGCGGTGCCGGCTGGAACGTCATCAAGCTGATCTGGGACCGCTCCTGGGACCCGCTGCTGGCGCAGGACCGCGACGGCATCCTCGTCAACAAGATGAACTCCACGCCCGACGGGCAGTTCCAGACGTACGCCACCGAGTCGGGCGCGTACATCCGTGAGCACTTCTTCGGTGGTGACCAGCGGCTGCGGGCGATGGTCGAGAACATGTCCGACCAGCAGATCCAGCACTTGGGCCGCGGTGGTCACGACCACAAGAAGGTCTACGCGGCCTACGCGGCGGCCAAGGCCCACAAGGGCCAGCCGACGGTGATCCTGGCGCAGACGGTCAAGGGCTGGACGCTCGGCCCGAACTTCGAGGGCCGCAACGCGACGCACCAGATGAAGAAGCTGACGGTCGACGACCTCAAGCGCTTCCGCGACCGCCTGCACATCCCGATCACGGACGCGCAGCTGGAGGGTGGGGCCCCGCCGTACTACCACCCGGGCCCGAGCTCCCCCGAGATCCAGTACATGCACGACCAGCGCAGCGCGCTGGGCGGGTACGTGCCGACCCGTGTGGTGCGCGCGAAGCCGCTGCAGCTGCCGGACGACACGACGTACGCGGCCGCCAGGAAGGGCTCCGGGCAGCAGTCGATCGCCACGACCATGGCCTTCGTCCGCATCCTGAAGGACCTGATGCGGGACAAGGAGATCGGCAAGCGTTTCGTGCTGATCGCGCCCGACGAGTACCGCACCTTCGGTATGGACGCCTTCTTCCCGAGCGCCAAGATCTACAACCCGCTGGGCCAGCAGTACGAGGCGGTCGACCGCGACCTGCTGCTCGCGTACAAGGAGTCCCCGACCGGCCAGATGCTGCACGACGGCATCTCGGAGGCGGGCTGCACGGCCTCGCTGATCGCCGCCGGTTCGGCGTACGCGACGCACGGCGAGCCGCTGATCCCGGTCTACGTCTTCTACTCGATGTTCGGTTTCCAGCGCACGGGTGATCAGTTCTGGCAGATGGCCGACCAGCTGGCGCGCGGTTTCGTCCTCGGCGCGACCGCCGGGCGGACCACCCTCACGGGTGAGGGCCTCCAGCACGCGGACGGCCACTCCCAGCTGCTGGCCTCGACGAACCCGGGCTGCGTGGCGTACGACCCGGCCTACGGCTACGAGATCGCGCACATCGTCAAGGACGGTCTGCGGCGGATGTACGGCCCGGAGGCGGAGGACGTCTTCTACTACCTGACCGTCTACAACGAGCCGATCCAGCACCCTGCCGAGCCGGCGGACGTCGACGTGGACGGCATCCTCAACGGCATCCACCGGGTGTCGCGGGGCACCGAGGGCACGATCGGGGCGCAGCTGATGGCCTCGGGCGTGGCGGTGCCGTGGGCGCTGGAGGCGCAGCGGATCCTGGCGGCCGACTGGGGCGTCCGGGCGGACGTCTGGTCGGCGACCTCCTGGAACGAGCTGCGGCGCGAGGCGGTCGAGGTCGAGGAGCACAACCTGCTCCACCCGGAGGAGGAGCAGCGCGTCCCGTACGTGACGCGGAAGCTGTCGGGTGCGGAGGGGCCGTTCGTGGCCGTCTCGGACTGGATGCGGTCGGTTCCGGACCAGATCTCGCGGTGGGTGCCGGGCGCGTACACCTCGCTGGGCGCGGACGGCTTCGGTTTCGCGGACACGCGCGGCGCGGCGCGGCGCTTCTTCCACATCGACGCGCAGTCGGTGGTCCTGGCGACGCTCACCGAGCTGGCCCGGGCGGGGAAGGTCGACCGTTCGGTGCTGAAGCAGGCGGTCGACCGGTACCAGCTGCTGAACGTGGCGGCGGCGGACCCGGGCGCGGCGGGCGGCGACGCGTAGCGCCTGTGGTGGGCTCGGCGAGCGGGTCCCGGCTTCGGCCGGGGCCCGCTCCCCTTTACGGGTTCCTTACGATGCTCGGCATGAAGGAACCCTCCCGCCAGCTGCTGTGGGAGCGGCGGAGCCAGACCCCGCTGCTCCTGCTCGCCGTGGCGTTCGCCGTGGCGTACGCCGTGCCCATCGTCGCCCCCGACGCGCGTGCGGAGGTGCACGGGGCCTGCACCTACGTCGAATGGGTGGTGTGGGGGGCCTTCGCCGTGGACTACGTGGTCCGCCTCGCCCTCGCGGCGGACCGCGGGCACTTCGTCCGGACCCACTGGCTGGACCTGGCCGCCGTGGTGCTGCCGCTCGTACAGCCGCTGCGGCTGCTGCGGCTGGTCGCCACCTTGATGCTGGTGGGCCGGCGGGCCCGGATGGCTCCGCAGATCCAGCTGACGACGTACGTGGCCGGTGCCGTGGTGGGGCTGCTGATGTTCGGCTCGCTGGCGGTGCTCAGCGTGGAGCGGGACGCCCCCGACGGGAACATCAAGAACCTGGGCGACGCCGTGTGGTGGTCCTTCACCACGATGACGACGGTCGGGTACGGGGACCACTCGCCCACCACCGGCCTCGGCCGGGTCCTGGCCGTGGGTCTGATGCTGTCCGGGATCGCCCTGCTCGGTGTGGTGACCGCCAACATCGCCGCGTGGTTCATCTCCCGCTTCGAGCGCGACGACCGGGCGGACATGCTCCAGCTGGCGGCCATCCGGGAGCTGCAGGACGAGGTACGGGCGCTGCGCGGCGAGGTCGCCCGGCTGGGCGGCGCGGCGGCCGCGACCACGGGCCCGGCTGCGACCGGGGTCGCGGCCATGCCGGTGGCCGACCCGCCGAACGCCCCGGCGCAGCGGGAGGTCACCTCTCCCACACCTTGAACGCCCGCACCTGGTAGGGCGACTGGGGGAGCCAGACCCCGTCGCCCGGGTAGGTCTGGAACTCGCCGGTCTCCGCGCATTCGGCCGACTGGTAGGTGGTCACCGGGCGCCCGGTGCGGTTGGTGAGCGACTGGGCGCTGGTGCCGGCCGGCAGCGCGGTGCAGCTGTTGATGTCCAGGGTGCTGAGCTCGTGCGTCTGCCGCGCTCCCTTGAAGTCCGGTTTCGCCCACAGGCACAGCTGCCCGCTCGCGCAGGCCCCGAGCGTCGGCGGGCCCGCGGCGTGCGCCGTGCCGGCCGTACTCGGGATGAGGGCGGTGAGGGCCAGGACGGTCGCGGCGAGGGTGGTCGTGGTGGTGGCGCGGGTGCTTCGACACGTACGCATGACGGGTCAACTCCTTGTGGACGGCGGGCGCCCGGACCGTTTCCGGAGCTCCGCCGACACCACGCTGACCTGCGCGGACAGGCCGGCGGAAGAGGCCCCGGGCGGGTCCACCCGGATAGGCGACAGCCCCGCCGGAACCCTCCGACAGGGCCCTCGTAGGTGCGGAGTTGACGCTTCCGGGAGCCTGCGGGCCGGGCCCGTGGCCGCCTGGGCCCGGGTGCGGACCCGGCCGGACCCGACCCCGAACGTGTCATGCGCGGGCGCTGCGGCGGGCACCCCCAGGAGCTCGGGCGGCACGTCGCAAACGGCTTAACGCTGCGGTCGCCACCCCACCCGCCACCGGTACGCTGACCGCCCACTGGGCGTCAGAAGGGAGCCCCGCGGTGATGATCGACGAGCGGTCGGCGACGGCCGCGCCGGTGACCGGACTGCGCGAACGCAAGAAACGGCGCACCCGGAACGCGTTGCTGCGCGCCGCCCTCGTGCTGTTCCTCTCCCAGGGGTACGAGCGCACCACCGTCGACGAGATCACCGACGCCGTGCACGTGTCCCAGCGCACCTTCTTCCGGTACTTCGCCAACAAGGAGGAGGTCGTCTTCGCCCTCCAGGAGCTGGTCGAGGCGCGGTTCGTCGCCGAGCTGCACGCCCGGCCGGCCGCCGAGGGCCCCTTCGAGGCCCTGCGGGGCGCGGCGCTCGCGGCCTGGGACACCGTGGAGGTGACCCTGTCCGAGGTGGTCCCGGTCGATCTCTACATGCGCAGCTACCGGCTGATCGAGTCCACCCCGGCCCTGCTCGCCGTGCACCTGCGGCGCTCCACGGAGCTCGAGGAACGGATCTCCCGGCTGATCGGCGCCCGCGAGGGCCTGGACGTGGACGCCGATCCGAGGCCTCGGGTCGCCGTCGCCGCGTTCTGTGGCGTGACGCGCGTCACAGGGCGGCTCTGGGGGCGGGGCGAGGACACCAGCGTGGAGTCGATCCGCAGGCTGACGGAGACGTACCTCGACCGGATCGGCCCGGCGCTGACCTCCAGTTGGCGCGGGTCCGCGTAGCCCCCTGACCCGCGCCGTCCGGCTCCGCCGGCGCGTCGGCGGGTCGCCCGCTCGGAGCTCACGCGGTCCCACGGTCGGCCGTGAGTCCGGTCACCCGGCACGTCTGTGGCGTAAGACGTCTCATAGGCTGGTCACAGTGAACGTGCCCGGCTTTGCCCACCCCACCGCCCTCGGCGCCGACCCGCGCCCTGCCGCTTTGCGTGCCCTGCTCGCGCTGGCGGTGGTCTTCATCATGCTGGCGACCACCGGCTGGACGGCCGTTCACCGGCCGGAGGAGGGCACCCCGATGCGGGTCGCCGCCCTCGGCGCCTGGGCCAAGGCCCGGGTCGACGGCCGGCCGGTGCCGCCCGCGGACGCCCCCGCCCGGACGGTGGCCCGTTTCTTCGCCGGCCTCGACGGTGCCGAGCGCGCCCGGCTCGCCGACGATTACCCGCTCGTCGTGGGCAACCTCGACGGGGCCCCCGCCGCGGTCCGCTACCGGGCCAACCTGGAGGGCCTGGAGCAGGCGCGCCGGGTCGAGGAGGCCCGCAGTCAGGACGTCGCGCTGACCCCGGCCGACCGGTCGACGGCCACCCGGCGTTCCCACCGCTTCGCCTCGCTCACCGAGCCCGGCCGGCAGATCCTCGCCTTCGACCCGACGGGCGACGGCCGCGTGGCCGAGGTCTTCGGTGACCTCTCCGGGGCCGAGCGGGTCTCGGTGATCGTCCCGGGTGTCGACACCGACGTCCTCACCTTCGAGCGCACCCAGCGCCGCCTGACCTCCCCGGTCGGCATGGCCGAGTCCCTGTACGAGGCCCAGCGCGCGGCCGATCCGGACAGCCGGACGGCGGTCATCGCCTGGGCCGGCTACACCGCGCCCACCGGGGTCGGTGTGGACGCCGCCACGGGCCGGATGGCGGTCGACGGCGCCGTCCTGCTGAAGGCCCTGACCGCGGCCCTGCCCGGGGACGCGAGCGTGGCGCTGTTCTGCCACAGCTACGGATCGGTGGTCTGCGGGGTCGCGGCGCACGAGCTGCCGCGCCGGGTGACCGACGTGGTGGTCGCGGGCAGTCCCGGGATGCGCGCGGAGAACGTCGCCGGGCTGCACACCTCGGCGCGGGTCTGGGCGACGCGCGACGAGGGCGACTGGATCGCGGACGTTCCGCACCTGGAGGTCGGCGGCCTCGGCCACGGCGCCGATCCGGTGTCCCCGGCGTTCGGCGCGCGGCTGCTGTCCTCGGCTCGGGCCAAGAGCCACACCGGCTATTTCGCGCCAGGTACGGACTCGATGGACAACTTCGCCAAGATCGGAACCGGCGCGTTCGGTTCCGTTGTCTGTGCGACCGGGAACGATGCGTGCCGACGCGGGATTTCCGGGACAGAGCAGGACTGACGCGCGTAGAGGCGCGGAAATCGGCTCCCGCAACCGGGGGGACGCGCGGGGGCGCCGCCGTTTACGATGTGCCGCATGGGTGACGTACTGGCCGGAAATCATGCCGTCTGGGAGTTCGAATCGGACTCGGTGCTCATCCGCTTCGCACGGGGGATCAGAACGCCGAGGCTGCCAAGACTCTGGCATGCCCTGGGCTCGCGCCGGATCCCCCTCGAAGCGGTGTCCGCCGTGGAGGTGACCGTGACCGGCGGCAAGCGGGACACGGTGGTCCTGCGCGCCCTGCCGCGGCCGGGCGCGGACCCGCTGATGGAGGTCGCCGCCGGGCAGCTCAAGGAGGCCTGCGACCCGTACCGGCTGGTGCTGCCCGCCGACAAGGCACCGGCCGCCGCCGCGTTCGCCGACGCGCTACGGTCCCGGCTCGGGCCGGATGCCGCCGAGCCGTCCGCACGCTTCCTCGTCGACGTACCGCAGCCGCCGCTGCACCTGAAGGCGTACGACGCCCGGGTGGGCTTCGACGGCGCGGCGATCACCTTCCACTGGTCCCGTACGGGCGCCTCCAGCACCAAGTGGAAGGCGGGCGACCAGCGCTTCCCGCTGGCCGCCCTCACCGGCGTCGAGTGGTCCTCCCCGGAGGGCCCCGGCGGGCACCTGCGGCTGCTGCTGCGGGACACCACCGGTGACCCCCGCCCGGACCACGACCTGGCGGCGGCCGTCTTCGGCACCGGCTACGGGGCGGTGCACGAGTCGCTGCCGTTCGCCGCGGCCGTGCTCGCCGCCCTGCGCGCCCGTACCCCGGTCGCCTCCGTGCCGCGGGCCCGCTCCGGCGACGACCGGCTGCGGCACCTGAGCGAGCTGCACACGGCGGGGCTGCTCACGGACGCGGAGTACGCGGCGCTGCGGGACCGGTTCGCCGCCGAGTCGCTCTGAGCGGGGGCCCGGCGGCTCAGCCCTCCCGTGCCACCGAGGTGGAGCTCATGTCCGGGTAGCGGTCCCCGGCCACCTGCGCGGCGATCGGCTCCAGCAGGTCCAGCTCGGCCTGCGTGAGGGTGATCCGGGTCGCCCCGGTGTTCTCGCGCAGCCGGCCGGGCTTGCGGGTGCCGGGGATCGGGACCACGGTCAGCCCGTGCACCTTCGCCCGCTGCTGCACCCAGGCCAGGGCGATCTGCGCCGGGGTCGCGCCGTGCTGCTCGGCGATCTCCCGGACCGGGACCAGCAGCTCCGCGTTGGCCTTGGCGTTGTCGCCGTTGAACCGCGGCTGGTGGCGCCGGAAGTCGTCCTGCGACAGCTCCGCGGACGCGTCGGCGAAGGATCCGGTCAAAAAGCCCCGACCGAGCGGGGAGTACGCGGCGACGGCCACGCCCAGCTCCGCCGCCGCGCCCACCGCGCTGCGCTCCACGTCCCGGCTGAACAGCGACCACTCCGACTGGAGCGCCGCGATCGGGTGCACGGCGTGTGCCTCGCGCAGCTCCGCCCCGGTGACCTCGCTGAGGCCGAGGTGGCGCACCTTGCCCTCGCCGACCAGCTCCGCCATGGCGCCGACCGACTCGGCGAAGGGAACGGCCGGGTCGCGCCGGTGCATGTAGTACAGGTCGATGACGTCGACGCCGAGCCGGCGCAGGCTGGCCTCCACGGCCGTGCGGATGTAGTCGCGGTCGTTGCGGATGCCCCGGTGGTGCGGGTCGTCGGTGCGCTCTATCGCGAACTTCGTCGCCAGGGTGATCTCGTCGCGGTGCGCGGCCACGAAGGGCGCCAGGAACTCCTCGTTGCGCCCCCGCCCGTAGACGTCGGCGGTGTCGAAGAGGGTGACCCCGGCGGCCAGCGCCGCGTCGAGGGTCTCCCGGGCCGCGGTCTCGTCGGTGTCGCCGTAGAACTCGCTCATGCCCATGCAGCCGAGGCCCTGGACGCCGACCAGCGGGCCGCCCTTGCCGAGCTCGACCTGTTCGAGGGTGGTGCCGTGCTCCGTCATTGCTGTGCCTTCCCCGATACCGTTTTCATGGCGTACATATCGATCTTGTAATCCAGTACGGCGAGCGCGTCCGTGAGCTCCGTGATGCGCGAGCGCACCTCGCGGCGCGTGCGTTCCAGCAGCTCCCGGCGGTCGTCCATGGTGTGCTCGCCCTCGCGGACCAGTTCGGCGTACCGCACCATGTCCGCCACCGACATCCCCGTGGCCCGCAGCTTGCCCACGAAGGCAAGCCAGTCGAGGTCCTTGTCGGTGAAGCGCCGCTGCCCCGAGTGGGAGCGGTCCACGTGCGGCATCAGGCCGATCCGCTCGTACCAGCGCAGGGTGTGCTGGGTCAGACCGGTCCGGGCCTCGACCTCGCTGATCGTGTACCGCGTCTGCGTCAGGCTCTGGCTCATGGCTCCACGCTAAAACCCTTGAGTGCACTCCAAGCAAGTAGGCTCGGCGGCATGGACAGCGTGGAGGCCGAGAACGGCATGGAAAGCCTGCGGATCATCGAGACCTGGCCGGTGCCGACCGCCGCGGCGGCCGTCGTACGGGCCGACGGGAGCCTGGCGGGCTCCCACGGGCCCGTCGACCACCGGTTCGCCCTGGCTTCGGTCACCAAGCCGCTCGCCGCGTACGCCGCCCTCGTCGCGTACGAGGAAGGGGCGATCGAGCTGGACGAGCCGGCCGGGCCCGAGGGGTCGACGGTCCGTCACCTGCTCGCGCACACCAGCGGCCTGGCCTTCGACGAGCACCGGGTGTCGGCCCCCGCCGGGCAGCGCCGGCTGTACTCGAACGCCGGTTTCGAGGAGCTCGGCGACCACATCTCCAAGGCCACCGGCATCCCCTTCGCGGAGTACCTGCACCAGGCGGTCTTCGAGCCGCTGGGCATGACGCGGACCACCCTGGAGGGCTCGCCCGCCAAGGACGGCGTCTCCACCGTCGCCGACCTGCTGCGGTTCGCCGCCGAGCTGCAGGCGCCGCGGCTGCTGGACGTCCGTACCGTCGCCGAGGCCACCTCCGTCGTCCACCCCGGACTCAAGGGCGTCCTGCCGGGATACGGACACCAGTCCCCCAACGACTGGGGCCTCGGCCTGGAGATCCGCGACCACAAGTCCCCGCACTGGACGGGCGTTTCCTCCTCGCCGCGCACCTTCGGCCACTTCGGCCAGGCCGGCACCTTCCTGTGGGTGGACCCGGACGCGCGCGCCGCGTGCGTGGCGCTGACCGACCGCGCCTTCGGCCCGTGGGCTGCCGAGGCCTGGACCCCGTTCACCGACGCGGTACTGGCCGAGCTGCGCTCCCGTTAGGGGGTGTCTTGTCGGTCAGGGCGGATCAGGGAGCGGTGGTCGGTGCCGTGGATCGCAAGGCGGACGAGGGAGGCGACGCGGAGCGTCGCCGACCGAGGACAACGCGGCGAGGCGCGGTGCCGACCACCGCGAGCCCGCCTTGACCGGCAAGACACCCCCTAGGGGGCAGGCGGTGCAGGCGAGGCAGGCGGGTCGGGGAACTCCCAGATCAGCAGCTCCCCCGGGGACCCGGCGACGACCTCCAGGTCCCGTTCGGCGGTGATGCGCACCGAGTCCCCGGGGCCCAGCTCGGCCCCGTCCAGGCGCAGGTCCCCGCGCACCACGTGCAGGTACACCCGGTCGGCCGCGGGTACGGCGACCCGCTCGCCCGCGCCGGGCCGCCGGACGTGCAGGACGGCGCCGGCCGCGGGGACCTCGTAGGGCGCGGCGTCGGCGATCTCCCGGACGACCCCGTACGAGGGCTCGCCGCCCGCCGTGAGGGGCGCGAGCCACATCTGCACGAAGCGCAGCCGCCCGGTGCCGTCGTTGCGCTCCACGTGCCGGGCCCCGGATCCGGCGCTCAGCCGCTGTACGTCCCCGGACCGCACCACGCTCTTCTCGCCGGTGCTGTCCTGGTGGGTGAGTTCGCCCTCGATCACCCAGGTGACGATCTCGGTGTGGCTGTGCGGGTGCTCGTCGAAGCCGGCGCCCGGCGCGAGGGTCTCCTCGTTGCAGGCGAGCACCGGGCCGAAGCGCAGGTTGTCCGGGTCGTAGAAGGAGCCGAAGGAGAAGGCGTGCCGGGTGGTGATCCCGGAGGCCGGGTCCCCGCCCTCGTACCGGTCGGCGCCGGGGCGAACATCAATCATGGACGCCACGGTAGACCCCGTCGGGGGCCGGGGCGCGGGCCACGGGCGGGACCGGACTCCGCGTACCCGTCCCGATAAGGCAGTCTTGTCACGTGTCCCAACCCGAACGTGAGCATTCGCCCGCCACACATGCCGCGCATCCCGCTCCGGCCCATCCGCACACCGCGACGCTCCGCCGTCTGGAGAAGTCCGCGGGCCGGCTGGCCGCCAACGCGATCGCGCGCATGGACGAGACCCTGCCGTGGTACCGGGCCATGCCGCCCGAGAACCGGTCCTGGATCGGCCTGGTCGCCCAGGCCGGTATCGCCGCGTTCACGGAGTGGTTCAGGCACCCGGAGACCCCACAGGCCATCTCCACCGACGTCTTCGGTACGGCTCCGCGCGAGCTGACCCGGGCGATCACCCTGCGCCAGACCGTCGAGATGGTCCGCACCACGATCGAGGTCATGGAGGCCGCGATCGAGGAGGTGGCGGCCCCGGGCGACGAGTCGATCCTGCGCGAGGCGCTGCTGGTGTACGCCCGGGAGATCGCCTTCGCGACCGCCCAGGTGTACGCGCAGGCCGCGGAGGCGCGCGGGGCGTGGGACGCCCGGCTGGAGTCCTTGGTCGTCAACGCGGTGCTGTCCGGCGAGGCGGACGAGGGCGCGCTGTCCCGGGCGGCGGCGCTCGGTTGGAACTCCCCCGAGCACGTGTGCGTGGTGCTCGGCACCGCGCCGGAGGGCGACAGCGAGCTGACGGTCGAGGCGATCCGGCGGGCGGCCCGTCACCACAAGCTCCAGGTCCTCACGGGTGTGCTCGGGGACCGGCTGGTCGTCATCGCGGGCGGCAGCGACAACCCGATCCAGGTGGCGAAGTCGCTGATCGGACCGTTCGCGGCGGGCCCGGTGGTGGCCGGTCCGGTGGTGCCCGACCTGCTGAACGCGACGAAGTCGGCGCAGGCCGCGGCGGCCGGACTGAAGGCCTGTACGGCGTGGCAGGACGCTCCGCGGCCGGTCCTGGCGGATGATCTCCTGCCGGAACGCGCGATCGCCTCCGATCCGGCTGCCAGGGAACAGCTGGTGGAGGAGATCTACAGACCGCTCGAGGAGGCGGGGTCGGCACTGCTGGAGACCTTGAGCGTCTACCTGGAACAGGCGAGCAGCCTGGAAGGGGCGGCGCGCATGCTGTTCGTGCACCCCAATACGGTGCGCTACCGGCTGCGACGTGTGACCGACGTCACCGGATGGTCACCGTCCGATGTCCGCTCGGCGTTCACCCTGCGGATCGCCCTGATTCTGGGGCGTCTGGCCGACGGTGACCCCCAGTCCTAGACTTTTGTCGGACATCAACAATTACCCCGACGGTTCTTGGTCCCTGTCCCCACGGGCGGCAGGGACCATCCACAAGAGAGAGTGTGAGGGTGCTCGTACTCGTCGCTCCCGGCCAAGGCGCTCAGACGCCCGGCTTCTTGACTCCCTGGCTCGAACTTCCCGGTGCCGCAGACCGCGTCGCCGCGTGGTCGGACGCCATCGGGCTGGACCTTGCCCACTACGGCACGACCGCGGACGCCGACGCGATCCGCGACACGGCGGTGGCCCAGCCCCTGCTGGTCGCCGCGGGCCTGCTGTCCGCGTCCGCGCTGGGTTCCACCTCGGCCTTCGGTGCCGTCGCGGGCCACAGCGTCGGTGAGATCACCGCCGCGGCCATCGCCGACGTGCTGTCCGAGAAGGACGCGCTGTCGTTCGTCCGGACCCGCGGTCTGGGCATGGCCGAGGCCGCCGCCGTCACCGAGACCGGCATGGCCGCGGTCCTCGGCGGCGACCGTGACGTGGTCGTCGCACACCTGGAGAAGCTGGGTCTGACGCCCGCCAACATCAACGGCGCGGGCCAGATCGTGGCCGCCGGCACGATGGAGCAGATCGCGGCTCTGGAGGCCGACAAGCCCGAAGGCTCCATGAAGGTCGTCGCCCTCAAGGTCGCGGGCGCCTTCCACACGCACCACATGGCCCCCGCGGTCGCCACGCTGGAGAAGGCCGCCGAGGCCCTCACCCCGGCGGACCCGGCGCTGAAGTACGTCTCGAACAAGGACGGCCTTGTCGTCACCACGGGCGCCGACGTCGTCGCCCGCCTGGTCGGTCAGGTCGCCAACCCGGTCCGCTGGGACCTGTGCATGGAGACGTTCGCCGAGCTGGGCGTCACGGGAATCATCGAGCTCTGCCCCGGTGGCACCCTGACGGGTCTGGCCAAGCGCGCGCTGAAGGGCGTACCGAGCGTGGGTCTGAAGACCCCGGACGATCTCGACAAGGCCGCGGCGCTCATCGCCGAACTGACGGTCTGAGAGAAGGAGCCCACACAGCATGTCCAAGATCAAGCCGGCCAAGGGCTCCCCTTACGCCCGCATCCTCGGTGTCGGCGGCTACCGCCCGATCCGTGTGGTGCCCAACGAGGTCATCCTCGAGACCATCGACTCGTCCGACGAGTGGATCCGTTCCCGCTCCGGCATCGCGACCCGGCACTGGGCCTCGCCGCAGGAGACCGTCGCCGCGATGTCGGTGGAGGCCTCGGGGAAGGCGCTGGCCGACGCCGGTGTCGCCCCGGAGCAGATCGGTGCCGTGATCGTCTCGACGGTCTCGCACTTCAAGCAGACCCCGGCCGTCGCGACCGAGATCGCGCACCGGATCGGCGCGGGCAAGCCCGCGGCCTTCGACATCTCCGCGGGTTGTGCCGGTTTCGGCTACGGCCTGACCCTGGCCAAGGGGATGGTGGTGGAAGGCTCCGCCGAGTACGTCCTCGTCATCGGCGTGGAGCGGCTCTCGGACCTGACCGACCTGGAGGACCGCGCGACGGCCTTCCTGTTCGGTGACGGTGCCGGCGCCGTGATCGTCGGTCCCTCGGACGAGCCGGCCATCGGCCCCACGGTGTGGGGTTCGGAGGGCGACAAGTCCGAGACGATCAAGCAGACCGTGCCGTGGGACGAGTACCTCGGCAAGGACGGCGGCGAGAAGTTTCCGGCCATCACCCAGGAGGGTCAGGCGGTCTTCCGCTGGGCCGTCTTCGAGATGGCCAAGGTGGCCCAGCAGGCGCTCGACGCCGCCGGGATCACCGCGGACGACCTGGACGTCTTCATTCCGCACCAGGCGAACATGCGGATCATCGACTCGATGGTGAAGACTCTGAAGCTGCCGGAGCACGTCACGGTCGCCCGTGACGTGGAGACCACCGGCAACACCTCGGCCGCCTCGATCCCGCTCGCTATGGAGCGGCTCCTGGCGACCGGAGCGGCGAAGAGCGGCGACACCGCGCTCGTCATCGGCTTCGGGGCGGGACTCGTCTACGCCGCGACGGTCGTTACCCTCCCCTAGGGCCGGGATCCACATCCCACCCTGTTCCACATCAGTCAGCTAGAGAAGGAGCGCCACATGGCCGCCACGCAGGAAGAGATCGTCGAGGGTCTCGCGGAGATCGTCAACGAGATCGCCGGTATCCCCACCGAGGACGTCGCGATCGAGAAGTCCTTCACCGACGACCTGGACGTCGACTCGCTCTCCATGGTCGAGGTCGTCGTCGCCGCCGAAGAGCGCTTCGACGTCAAGATCCCGGACGAGGACGTCAAGAACCTCAAGACGGTCGGCGACGCCGCTGACTACATCCTGAAGCACCAGGCCTGAGCCTGACGAGCGTTTGTCGCCACCTGGCGGTGGCGCCGTGACAATTCAGCACCCCCTGAGACGTGGAGAAAGAATTCCTGTGAGCCCGACCAATCGCACCGTGGTCGTCACCGGTATCGGCGCAACCACTCCGCTGGGTGGCGACAGCGCTTCGACCTGGGAAGGTCTGCTTGCCGGCCGTTCCGGCGTCAAGCCCCTGGAGGGCGAGCGTTTCGCCGAACTCCCGGTACGCATCGCCGCTCGGGCCGCCGTCGACCCGAGTGAAGTCCTGCCCCGGCCGCTGGCCCGCAAGCTGGACCGCTCGGCGCAGTTCGCCATCATCGCGGCCCGTGAGGCTTGGGCCGACGCCGGTTACACCACCCCGGCCGGCGAGGAGACGGAAGAGGGCGCCTTCATCGCGCCCGAGCGTCTGGGCACCGTGATCGCCTCCGGCATCGGCGGTGTCACCACCCTGCTCGACCAGTACGACGTCCTGAAGGACAAGGGTGTGCGCCGGGTCTCCCCGCACACCGTTCCCATGCTCATGCCGAACGGCCCGTCGGCCAACGTCGGCCTGGAGGTCAACGCCCAGGCGGGCGTGCACACTCCGGTCAGCGCCTGCGCGTCCGGTGCCGAGGCCATCGGCTACGCCGTCGAGATGATCCGTTCCGGCCGCGCCGACGTGGTCGTCGCGGGCGGCACCGAGGCGGCGATCCACCCGCTGCCGATCGCCGCGTTCGCCAACATGATGGCGATGTCCAAGAACAACGAGAACCCCGAGCAGGCCTCCCGTCCGTACGACAAGGCCCGTGACGGCTTCGTACTGGGCGAGGGCGCGGGCGTCGTCGTCCTGGAGTCCGCCGAGCACGCCGCCGCGCGCGGTGCCCGGGTCTACTGCGAGGTGCTGGGCCAGGGTCTGTCCGCGGACAGCCACCACATCGCGCAGCCGGAGCCGACCGGCCGCGGTGTCGCGGCCGCGGTCCAGAACCTGCTCGACAACACGGGTCTCGACCCGGCCGAGCTGGTCCACCTGAACGCGCACGCCACGTCGACCCCGCAGGGTGACACGGCCGAGCTGAAGGCCCTGCGCAAGGTACTGGGCGACGACCTCGACCACATCGCGATCTCCGCGACCAAGTCGATGACGGGTCACCTGCTGGGTGGCGCCGGCGGTATCGAGACCGTCGCGACCGTGCTGGCGCTGTACAACCGGCTGGCCCCGCCGACGATCAACGTCGACGAGCTGGACGAGGACATCGACGCGGACATCGTCGTCGGCGAGCCGCGCAAGCTGCCGGCCGACGGCCCGATCTCCGCGATCAACAACTCCTTCGGCTTCGGCGGCCACAACGTGACCCTGGCATTCCGCACGGTCTAGTACGTCCGAGCTACGCGAAAGGCCCACCCGGTGAATCCGGGTGGGCCTTTCGCGTGCCCGGTGGTCAGACCACCTGGTGGAGCCAGCGGACCGGGGCGCCCTCGCCCGCGTAGCGGAAGGGCTCCAGTTCGTCGTCCCACGGCTTGCCGAGCAGCTTGGCGATCTCCGCCTCCAGGTCGGTCTCGCCGCGCGCGGACCGGGCGAGGGCGGCGCGCAGCCGGTCCTCCGGGATCAGGATGTCGCCGTGCATGCCGGTGACGGCGTGGAAGATGCCGAGCTCCGGGGTGGAGCTGTAGCGCTCGCCCTCGGCGGTCGGGCAGGGTTCCGCGGTCACCTCGAAGCGCAGCAGGTGCCAGCCGCGCAGCGCGGAGGCGAGTTTCGAGGCGGTGCCCGCTTCGGCCTGCCAGGAGAACTCGGCTCTCCAGGTGCCCGGGGAGGCGGGCTGTCTGATCCAGTCGAGGTTCACCCGCACCCCGAGCACGCCCGCAACAGCCCATTCCACGTGCGGGCAGAGCGCGCGCGGTGCGGAATGCACGTACAGAACTCCACGTGTCGTCACCGGGACCTCCAGTGTGGGACGAGGTCGGGAATAAACTCCAGAAAACGGACAGTATGTGACGTGATGTAATGTAACGGAAATTATTTGACATTGCGCTACGGGACCTGCGGCCGAAACGCCACGGGAAAAAGCTACCGTGCGTCAGGGGTCATGGTGTGACGTACGGTCGCTCCAAGACCCGTAAACACAGAGCTTTCACTCAGCAGGACCCCCCGAACGATGAGGGGACGACAAAGAGGGGCCCTTCCCATGCGCACCACCGTTCCGCACCGCCGCGCGCGCCGCCGTGCGCGCCGGACGCTCGCGGGCGCGGGCGCGGCGGTCGTCCTGCTGGCCGGGGCGGCCACCGGGTGCAGCTCGGGCGGGTCGGGCGAGCAGGGCGGCGAGCGCGGGGCGCAGAGCGCACCGCGCTGGAACACGAAGCCCACCTCGATCGCCGCGGTCGGCGACTCCATCACGCGGGGGTTCGACGCCTGTTCGGTGCTGGCCGACTGCCCGGAGGTCTCCTGGGCCACCGGGAACGACCCGGCGGTCCACTCCCTGGCGGCCCGGCTGCTCGGGGACGCCGAGGTGCCCGCCCGGAGCTGGAACTACGCGGTGACCGGCTCGCGCATGGCGGACCTGCCGGCCCAGCTGGCCGGGGCCGCCGCGCACAAGCCCGACCTGGTCACGGTCATGGTGGGCTCGAACGACGCCTGCCGGCCCACGGCTTCGTCGATGACCCCGGTGGCGGAGTTCCGGTCCGGATTCGAGAAGGCGATCGCGGACCTGCGGGCCGCCTCCCCCGCCTCCCAGATGTACGTCTCCAGCGTGCCGGACCTGCAACGGCTGTGGGAGCAGGGCAAGGATCTGCCGATGGTGCGGCAGATCTGGAAGCTGGGCATCTGTCAGTCCATGCTCGCCGACCCGCTGTCGGCGGCCTCGGGGGCGACGGCCCGGCGCGAGCAGGTGCGGGCGCGGGTGGTGGAGTACAACGAGGTGCTGCGCGAGGTCTGCGGAAAGGATCCTCTGTGCCGCTACGACGGCGGCGCGGTGTTCCAGTACCCCTTCGCGGCGGATCAGTTGAGCCGCTGGGACTGGTTCCATCCGGGCAAGGACGGGCAGGCGCGGCTCGCGGAACTGGCGCACCGCCAGGTGACGGCGGCCGAATCGCCGCGTTGACGCCCCGGCGCGCGCAGGATCCGGGGGCGGGAGTCAGGGCCCGCCCCCGGACCGGTTCTCAGGGGTGATTTCCGGCCATACGGCGTGTCACGCGAGGTCGAGCGTCGCGGTCAGCCGGGTGTCACCGTGCGAGTGGCTCGCGCGGACCTCGTAGGTGCCGCCGATCCGCTGCCAGCCACGGGCCTCCTCGTCCCAGATCTCGAAGGCCCGGGCGGGCAGGGCGATCTCGGTCTCGACGCTCTCCCCGGGGCCCGCCGTGACGCTCCCGAAGGCGGCCAGCCAGCTCGCCGGACGCTCCACGCCGTCCCGCTCGGGCGCCAGGTAGACCTGGACGACCTCGCGGCCGGGGCGCGCGCCGGTGTTGGTGAGGCGGACCCGCACCGTGTCGGAGGTGACCTCCAGGGAGTCGTACGTCCAGTCGGTGTAGCCGAGTCCGTGCCCGAAGGGGTAGCCGGGGGTCACGCCGTGCTTCTCGTACGCCCGGTAGCCGATGAAGAGCCCCTCGCCGTACTCCAGTCGCCCGTCGGTGGGGACGACCTCGGTGACGGGCGCGTCCGCGAACCGCGCGGGCCAGGTGGTGGGCAGCCGCCCGCCCGGCTCCGCGTCGCCGAGGAGTACGTCGGCCAGCGCGGCCCCGCCCTCCTGCCCGGGGAACCAGGTCAGCAGGACGGCGGCGACGTCCTCGCGCCAGGGGAGTTCCACCGGGGAGCCCGCGTTGACGACGACCACGGTGTTCGGGTTGACGGCGGCGACGGCGCGCACCAGGTCGTCCTGGCGACCCGGGAGGGCGAGGTCCTGGCGGTCGAAGCCCTCGGACTCCACGCGCTCGGTGGTGGCGACGACCACGACGGCGGTGTCGGCCTCGCGCGCGGCGGCCACGGCCTCGGCGATCAGCTCGTCGGCGTCGCGCCGCGGGCCGAGGTGGAGCAGCGAGAACATGATCGCCCGGAGCGGCAGCGCGGACATGTCGGGAACCTGGAAGGTCAGGGACACCTCGACGGCCTCGCCCTCGGTGAGGGTGAGGCGGGCCCGCTCGCTGGGGGCGCCGAAGAAGGCCTCGAAGGGGTCGGCCTCGTTGCCCATCTCCTGGACGCCGCTCCACAGGGTCTCGCCGCCGACGGCCAGGGCGAAGGCGCCGAGTCCGCGGGTGCCGAAGGCGTGCTCGCCGCTCTCGCGCGGCACGAACGTACCGCGCACCTCGATGCTCGCCATGGTCTCGTACGTGACCCCCGCGGGCAGGTCGTCGCCGATCCACTGGACCTGGCCGGAGGGCAGGCCGCCCTCGCCGAGGACGGTCCCGGAGGCGTCGCGGCAGACGGCGTGGAGCTCGAAGCCCTGGCCGGCGGCGGTGAGCTCGTCGGAGGGGTCGGCGCCGACGCTGTAGGTGAGGGCGCCCTCGGGGAGGGCGGCGGTGAGACCGTCCAGCGGGGCGATCAGCCGTTCGGGGAAGACGGTGGCGCTGCCGCCGCCGAGGACGCGGGCGTCGCGGGCCGCCGCGCCGGAGAGGGCCACCGTGCCGCCGGCGGCCGCGTCGAGCGGCAGCACCCCCTCGTTGCGGACCAGGACGAAGCCGCGGGCGGCGAGCTCGCGGGCCAGCGCCTGGCCGTCGATCGCGGCCGGGGCGTCCGCCACGACGGCGGGGGCACCCTCCAGGACGCCGACGCGGGCGGCGAGGCGCAGGACGTTGCGCACGGCTTCGTCGACGACGGACTCGGGGACCCCGCCGTTGCGGACGGCCTCGGCGAGGGCGGGGCCGTAGACGGTGGTGGGGCCGGGCATGGCCACGTCCAGGCCGCCCAGGATGTCGCCGGTGGTGGAGCGGGCGGCCATCCAGTCGGAGACGTTGCAGCCGTCGAAGCCCCATTCGGCGCGCAGCACCTCGTTCACCAGGTACTGGTGCTCGGTCATGGTGGTGCCGTTGACCTGGTTGTAGGCGGTCATGATGCCCCAGGGGTGGGCATTGGCGACGATGGCCTCGAAGGGCGCCAGGTACAGCTCGCGCAGCGGGCGCGGGGCGATGACGCTGTCGACGGTGAACCGGTCGGTCTCGGCGTCGTTGCCGACGAAGTGCTTGACGGTGGTGCCGACCCCGCCGTCCTGGACGCCGTTCACATAGCCCGCGCCGACGACACCGGTGAGGTACGGGTCCTCGGAGTAGCACTCGAAGTGCCGGCCGCCGAGCGGGGAGCGGTGCAGGTTGACGGTGGGTGCGAGGAGGACGTGCACGCCCTTGCGGCGGGCCTCCTGGGCGAGGAGCCGGCCGGCGCGGCGGGCGAGCTCCGGGTCCCAGGCGGCGGCGAGCGCGGTCGGGGACGGCAGGGCTACGGACGGGTCGTCGGCGGTCCAGCGGACGCCGCGGACCCCGATCGGGCCGTCGGAGAACACCAGGGACTCCAGCCCGATCGCGGGAACGGCGGGCAGGGCCCACATGTCCTTGCCTGCCAGCAGCCGGGCCTTGGTGTCGAGGTCCAGTTTGCCCAGTGCCGCCTCGACGGCGTCGTTGCGTATCTGATCACGGACCTGATCGGCATCGGTCACGGCCGAGCCTCCTCGTTGAGAGCGGTGCGGTTGCGCGGTGCGGCGCGGTGCGGTGCCCCCATCGTGAACCCGTTGCCTGTTGAACGGTAGGGTTCGTGATGTGTTCGTGATATTTGGATGCCGTACGGTCCAGTGGGCAGGGCACAGCACGTGAACGGGAAGGGGTGCCGGGCCGATGGTCAGGGCGAGGAGCGAGGAGCGCCGCGGGGAGATCGTCCGCGCGGCCGTCGAGGTCATCGCGGAGCGCGGCTACCGGGGCGCGTCCCTGGCCACCGTCGCCGAACGCGTGGGCCTGACCCAGCAGGGGCTGCTGCACTACTTCCCGACCAAGGAGGCGCTGTTGGTCGCGGTGTTGGAGGAACGCGACCGGTGGGACACGGGCGGCGGCTCGCGCGCCGCGGCCGACACCTGGCGCCTGGACCTGCTGGCCTCGCTGGTCGAGTACAACGCCATGCGCCCGGGCATCGTGCAGACCTTCTCGGCGCTGCTGGGCGAGAGCGTCACCGACGGGCACCCGGCCCGGGAGTTCTTCACCGAGCGCTACGCGCAGGTCCGCGGGGAGATGGCGGCGGTGCTGCGCGCCGAGTTCGGCGACCGCCTGCCCTCGGGTCTCACCCCGGAGCAGGCGGCCCCGCTGCTGACGGCGGTCATGGACGGACTCCAGTACCAGTGGCTGCTCGCCCCCGAGTCCGTGGACATGCCCGCCGCCTTCCGGGCCTTCCTGACCCTGCTGCGGGGGCCGGACACCGCCTAGTCGATCTGGAGTTCGCCCATCCGGCTCCAGCCGTTCGCACCCTCGATGGTGGTGCTGACGATCTCGGGCGTACGGGTCACCATCGGCCGCATGGTCTCCAGCGCGGCGCGGAAGTGCTCCGAAGTGACGTGTGCCTCGGCGGCGTCGTCCTGGAAGGCCTCGACCAGGACGTAGGTGTCCGGCTCCTCCAGGCTGCGCGACCACTCGAACCAGAGGTTCCCGGGTTCGGCGCGGGTGGCGTGGGTGAAGGGCGCGACCTTGTCGGGCCACGCGTCGACGTATTCGGGCTTGACGGGGAATTTCACCACAATGAAGATCACACAGGCATTTTATGCAGGTTGATCCGGGCCGTGGGCGAAGCCCCGCCCCGCCGCCCGGGCGGGTCGGGCGCGGAGGGCGGAGAGGTGCCGGTCGGCCAGGTCCGGACGGGACGTCAGCGCGGCGTGCACCGACTCCAGGACCGGCAGCGCCGCGTGGGCGGTGGCCAGGGACACGTCCTTCGCGGCCAGGGAGACCGGGAAGTGCGAGGCCTCGGCGTACGCACGGGCCACCGCGCCCGCCACCCTCGCCTTCCTGGCCCTGCTCGTGGAGGTCGCCGCCGGGCTGACATCCTGACCCGGTGAAGATCGCCGCAGCACAGCTGACCTGCACCCCCGCCGATGTCCGGGCCAATGTCACGCAGGCCGCGGACCTCGCCGCCCGGGCCCGCGAACAGGGCGCCGAACTGGTGGTGTTCCCCGAGCTCGCGCTCACCGGCTACGAACTCGACGCGCTGGCCGCCGACCCCGGCCTGTGGACGGCCGCCGACGACCCCCGGCTGGATCCGCTGCGCTCCGCCGGGATCGCCACCGCGGTGAACGTCGCCCTGCCCACCGGCGGCCCGCGCCCCGCGATCGCGACGCTGGTCCACGACGCGGACGGCACGCACGTGACGACGTACGCGAAGCAGCACCTGTACCGGCACGAGCGGGAGGTCTTCGAGCGCGGCGAGGGCGACGGGCGCTTCGAACTCGGCGGGATCCGCTTCTGCCTGGGCATCTGCTTCGACAACCACTTCCCCGAACTTCCCGGCCGGGGCGCCGCCGACGGCTGCCGGGTGCACCTGGCGAGCTCCCTGTACGGGACGGGCGACGGGATCCACGAACGCGCCACCGTGTACCCGGGGATCGCGCGGGAGCACGGCCTGTACGTGGTCCTCGCCAACCATGTCGGCCCGGCCGGCCGGTGGACCGGCTGCGGCCGCTCGGCCGTGTGGGCCCCCGGCGGCGCCCTGCTGGCCGAGGCGGACGACCGTACGCCCGCGGTGGTGACGGCCTCGGTCGTGACGGCCGCGGTGTGATGAGGTGGGCGCCATGAGCGACTTCGAGACGATCACGGTTCCGGAACGCCTCCACGGATATCCGGGGGTGGCCTTCGGCGGCTACGTGGCGGGCGTACTGGCCGCCCGCGCCGCCGCGAAGGACGTACGGGTGGACTTCCGGCGGCCCGTGCCGACCGGGGCACCGGTACGGCTCGCCGCGACCGCCGACGGCGGCTGCGAGCTGACGGACGGCGAACTGCTGCTGGCCGCGGCCACCCCGGTCGAGGCGCCCGCCCCGCCGTGCCCCGAAGCCCCGTCCTGGGACCGGGCGGTGGCGGCTGCCGAGGCCTTCCGGGCGGACCCGCCGGACGGTCAGGCCGACTGCTTCGGCTGCGGCCTGGAACGGACGCCCGCCACCGGGCTGCGCCTGCACTGCGGTACGGTGCCGGGCCGCGAGCTGGTCGCCGCCGCGTGGACGCCCGCGCTCGAACTGGGCGGCCCGGACGGACTGCTGCCGCCCGAGCTGGTGTGGGGCGCGCTGGACTGCCCCGGGAACGCGGCCGGGCGACTGCTCGACGGCCGCGGGGCCGGGGCGGTCACCGCCTCGCTCGGCGCGCGGCTGCTGCGGCCGGTACCGGTGGGCGAGGGGCTGATCTCCTACGCCTGGATGGGGTCGGCGGCGGGCCGCAAGTACACCGTGGGCACGGCCCTGGCCACGGCCGACGGCGAACTGTGCGCCGTCGCCGAGGCGCTGTGGGTCCAGCCGCGCACGTAGGTCACGCGGTGCCGGCCAGCAGGTGCTTGCCGCCCCATGCCCCCAGGGGCTTCAGGGCCGCGTTCAGGTCCTGGCCCAGCGGGGTCAGGGAGTACTCGACGCGCGGCGGGACCTCCTCGTACACCTCGCGGTGCACGATGCCGTCGGTCTCCAGCTCGCGCAGCTGGGCGGCGAGCACCTTCTCCGAGATACCGGGGACGAGCCTGCGCAGTTCACCGAACCGGCGCGGGCGCTGGTCCAGCTCCCACAGGAGCGACACCTTCCACTTGCCGTCGATCACGGACATCGCCGCGGCGATCCCGCAGTGATCCGCACCGGGCCTTCGTGCCACCGCCATCGCGCACCCTCCCCACCTGCTCGCTCACCTCGGGGTAACCACCCACTCCGAAGTGCGTACTTGAGCGCTCCACCGCCTGCCACCAGGCTAAACGTCATGACTGACACCCACACCCACACCCACACCCCACCGCGGCTCTCCCTCAGCCTCCTCGGCCTCGGCGACATGGGCACGGCCCTCGCCCGCACCTGGCTCGCCGCCGGGCACTCCCTGACCGTCTGGAACCGCACCCCCGCCAAGGCCGGGGCACTGGCCGCCGAAGGGGCGTCCGTCGCCGCGAGCTCGGCCGACGCGGTCGCCGCGAGCGCGCTGGTCGTGGTCTGTCTGCTGGACGACACCAGCGTCGGCGCAGCCCTGGACGGCATCGACCTGACCGGCAAGGACCTCGTCAACCTCACCACCGGCACCCCGGCCGAGGCCCGCGCCCGCGCCGCCTGGGCCGAGGAGCGCGGCGCCCGGTACCTGGACGGCGGGATCATGGCCACGCCGACGATGATCGGCGCCCCCGGGACCGGCGGGTACGTCTTCTACAGCGGCTCGCGCGCGCTCTTCGACAGCCGCCGAGCACTCCTGGAGGTCCCGGCCGGGTCCCGCTTCGTCGGCGAGAACCCCGGGCACGCGGCCCTGCACGACGTGGCGCTGCTCAGCGCGATGTGGGGGATGTTCGCCGGCGTCTCGCACGCCTACGCGTTGATCGAGGGCGAGGACATCGCCCCGAAGGACCTGGCCCCGCTGCTGTCCGAGTGGCTCGGCGCGATGGGCTTCTTCGTCGGCAACGCCGCCGAGCGGCTGACCTCGCGGGACTTCACCTCGGGGGTGGTGTCCAACCTGGCCATGCAGGTCGCGGGCAGCGGCACCATGCTGCGCACCGCCGAGGAGCAGGGCGTCAGCGCCGAGCTGGTCACCCCGTACGTGGACCTGCTGCGCCGGCGGCTCGCCGCGGACCCGGCCGCGCACGGCGGGGAGGACACGACGGGGGCCGTCCTGCTGCTGAAGCGGTAGCCGGCCCGGGCCGGGGCGTTACGAGTACGCGGGTGGCGGCGGACCGAAGCCCGCGGGGGAGGTCTCGGCGGCCGGAGCCTCGTCGGTCCGCATGAGGTCGCGCGCCATGAGGGTGGCCCCCGCCACCGCGCCCGGCATCAGGAACACCGCGACCAGCGGCACCAGGAACGCCAGCACCAGGGGCACCCCGAAGCCCAGCACGAGCAGCCGCCGCGAGCGCATCAGCTCCAGCCGGTCGGGCAGCTCCACCTTGCGCCGCTGCAGGGCGACGGCGGTGAGCTCCTGGGTCAGGAAGTACCCGGAGACGCAGAAGCCGAGCACCGGGATCACCGTCTGGCCGATCACCGGGACGAAACCGAGGGCGAAGAGCACGATCCCGTACAGCAGCACCCGCAGGAGCACCTTCACGCTGTCCCGGGCCGAGATCCACAGCTCCAGCCAGAGCGGGAGCCCGGACTGCGGCACCTCGCCGCCCTCGCTGCGGTCGACCTGCTCCGAGAGGGACTCGTAGAAGGGCTGGCCGATCAGCAGGGTCACGGCGGTGAAGGTGATCACCGCGACGAAGAGCCCGAGGCCGAAGAACAGGGCGGTCAGGAAGCCGCGGAAGAGCGAGAGCCAGGGCGAGGACCAGTCGTCGGCGAAGGGGGTGGCCCAGGCGGTCAGGTCGTCGGCTCCGTAGCCGAGCCCGATCAGGGCGCCGACGTAGAGGACGAACGCCACGAGCCCGGGCAGCAGCCCGAAGCCCAGCCACCGGCCGTGGCCGAACACCCATCGCTGTCCGGCCAGCAGATACCGGAAGCCCCCCGCAAGATCACGCATGGGGCCAGTTTACGGCGAAGGCCGCACCCCGGTGGGGGTGCGGCCTTCGCGCTGCGAGCGTCGGATCAGACGGCGAGCTCGACGGTGATGTTGCCGCGGGTGGCCTTCGAGTACGGGCAGACCTCGTGGGCCTTCTCGATGAGGTCCTTGGCGGTGGCGGCGTCCACGTTCGGGATCACGGCGGAGATCTTGACGATGAGGCCGAAGCCGTCGTCGTTCTTGCCGATGCCGACCTCGGCGGTGACCGTGGAGCCGGAGATGTCGGCGTTCACGTTCTTCGCGACGACGCCCAGGGCGCCCTGGAAGCAGGCGCTGTAGCCGGCGGCGAACAGCTGCTCCGGGTTGGTACCGGCGCCGCTGCCACCGAGCTCCTTCGGCGGGTTCACGACGACGTCGAGCTGGCCGTCGTTGGTGGCGACGCGACCGTCACGGCCGTTCTCGGCGGTGGCGACAGCGGTGTAGGCGACGTCGGACTGCTGGATGGACATAAAGGAAAATCCTCCTGGTAATCGCCGTGAGTCGCGCCCACGATCACGACGGTGTGCAGTGAGCCTAACCGGTGAAAGAAACGATCATCTTTCCGGTGTTCTCGCCGCGCAGCATGCCGAGGAAGGCGGAGGTGGCGTTCTCGACCCCCTCGACGACCGTCTCGTCGTACCGCAGCTCACCGGAACGCAGCCAGCCGGCGACGTCCTGGACGAACTGCTGCTGCAGCCCGTTGTGGTCGTTGACGAGGATGCCCTGCAGGCGCAGGCGCTTGCCGATGACCTGCATCAGGTTGCGCGGACCGGGCGCGGCCTCGGTGTCGTTGTAACCGGCGATCGCGCCGCACAGGGTGGCCCGGCCGTTCACCTTCATCGAGGAGATGGCGGCCTCCAGGTGGTCACCGCCGACGTTGTCGAAGTAGACGTCGATGCCCTCGGGGGCCGCGGCCGGCAACTGCTCGGCGACGGGGCCGTTCTTGTAGTTGAAGGCGGCGTCGAAGCCGTACTTCTCCGTGAGCAGCGTCACCTTCTCGTCCGAGCCGGCGGAGCCGATCACCCGGGAGGCACCCTTGATCTTGGCGAACTGGCCGACGAGGCTGCCGACGGCACCGGCGGCGCCGGAGACGAAGACGGAGTCGCCCTTCTTGAAGGAGGCGACCTCGAAGAGTCCGGCGTAGGCGGTCAGGCCCGGCATGCCGAGGACACCGAGGTAGGCGGAGAGCGGGGCGAGCGAGGCGTCCACCTTGACGGCGTGCGCGGCGTCGAGGTCCGCGTACTCGCGCCAGCCGAAGGGGTGCAGGACGTGCTCGCCGACGGCGAAGCCCTCGGCGGAGGAGGCGACGATCTCGCCGACCGCGCCGCCCTGCATCGGCTCGTCCAGCTGGAAGGGCGGAATGTACGACTTCGCGTCGTTCATTCGGCCGCGCATGTAGGGGTCCACGGACATGTACAGGTTGCGCACGAGGATCCGGCCGGCGGCGGGCTCGGCGGACACGGGCACCTCGCGCAGGGCGAAGTCCTCGGCGACGGGCCAGCCCTGCGGGCGACGGACGAGGTGCCACTCGCGGCTGACGGCGGGGATCTGAGACATGCGGCGCTCCTGGTCAGAACGAAATTGCTTCACTAGGTGAAACAACCATGCGCCTAGATATTTCATGTTGTCAAGTAAATGGGTACGCTGGTTCCATGCCCAGTCGTCGCGTAGACCCAGTGACCATCGAAGTCGTCGAGCTCATCGGCGACGTCGTGGCCAGGTACCACATGGAGTACGAGCACGCGGCCGCCAGCCACCAGCTCACCGGCGCCCAGGCCAAGGTGCTGAACATGCTCTCGCTGGAGCCCATGCCGATGCGACGGATCGCGCTGAAGCTGCGGTGCGAGCCCTCGAACGTGACCGGCATCGTCGACCGCCTGGAGACCCGCGGCCTGGTCGAGCGCCGCCCGGACCCGGCCGACCGCCGGGTGAAGCTGGCCGCCCCCACCGAGGAGGGCACGCTGACCGCGGAGCGGCTGCGCGAGTCGCTGGACTTCGCCCGCGAACCGCTGGCCGGGCTGTCCGTGGAGGAGCGGACGGTCCTGCGGGACCTCCTGCGGCGCATGCTGGCCTGACCGGGGGCCACCTGCTCATGGTCGCCACTGCCCCGCCCGCGCACGACGGCGCCTCGGCGGTGCCGTCGCTCCAGGAGCGTCCGCTCCTAGAACCAGCAGAAGATCCAGCAGTCCTTGGTCGGCGAGGGGGCCGGCGTCGGGGACGGCGGGGGCGGGGGAGCCTGGGTGCTCGCGGAAGCGCTCGGTGAGGGCTTCCCCGACGCGGTTCCCCGTACGGTCGGCCCCGGGCCGGGAGTGCGGGAGGCCGGGCCCGATGTCTCGGGCGCGGGGGCGGACGAGGTCGGACCCGGCTGCGTGGCGTCCCCGGAAGGCGCCGCGGCCCCGGCCGTCTTCGTACCCGCGACGGTGGCCTTCGCCGTGACCTTCGCGGGTCCCTTCGGCGCGCCGGCCGTCGGGGCGTCGGGCACCGGGGCGGGCTGCTGCGGACCGTCGTCGGTCAGCACCACGTTCGAGGCCCGGTCGGTGCGCTCTCCCTCGGTGGCCATGCGGGCCACCGCCATCGAGCCCCCGACCGCGATCAGCAGGCCGAGCGAGAGCGACAGCACGGTCCGGCGGCGGCGCCGGTGCGTGGCCCGACGGCGGGCGCCGGGGCGCCGCTCGTTCGACTCGGACAGCACGACGAGCGAGTCGGCGAAGACCTCGGCCAGTGCGGTCGGAGGTCCGGAATACGGCGTCTCGGCAACGGGCGCGGCGGGCGGCGCGGCACCGGACGCGGCGGGTATCAGGTACTCGGCGGGGGTTCCGCATCCGGCGCACGCCAGTGCGCCGTTGAGGTGCCTCCGGCATGCGTGGCAGTAGTTCATGGCGCCCGCAGGCTACGTGGTCTGCGGCAACATCCGGATCCCGAGAACGTAAGGATCCTGTGTGGAATGGTTTCCGGCATGACATCTTTCGGGCCGAGCGGATTCCAGTTGGTGCTGTTGCGGCGGATGGCCGACTTCCAGCCGGACCTCGCCGACGAGGCCCGCCGCAGGCTGGGCGCCTCGCTCGCGGACCAGCGGGAGGCGAACAAACGCTGGCAGGCGATGGTCCGCTCGCCCCGCTCCCGCGGGGCGCTGGCCCGCTACCGCTCGGTGCTCGGCCCGCCGGAGTCCGCCGAGCACCGCACGATCGGGGATCTGGAGTGCGAGGCCCTGCTGTGGCCGCTGCCGCTCTGGCCGGACCTGCGCTTCGAGGTGCTGGCCGCGCCGGACGGGGCGGTGTGGAACGAGTGGCTGGTGCGGGCCCCGGGGGCGCGGGGGCCCGTACTGGAGTCGCCGGACGATCTTCGGCCCTGGTCGGCAACGGTGGACGAGGTGGCGCGGGCCTTCGCCCCGGTCCGGCCGATGGAAGGCACCGCGCCGACCCGCTGGCGCCTGGCCTTCGCCGCGCGGGGGCGGCCCTGCGTGGCGGAGTTCACCTACGGCCTGCTCCAGCGGTTCTCCCTGGAGGAGACGGCCTAGCTGCCGAGGAAGGCGCGGACTCCGGCCGAGGTGCCGTCGTCGCCGAGCAGGTCGTTGTGCTGGAGGCAGCCGACCGGCGTGTTGGTGGCTCCGGTCAGCGGGACGCTGTCGTCCGGGTTGACGATCTCGTCGCAGGTGGACCAGAAGGTCGCGTACTTCACCGCGCCCGGGGTCTCGTCCCCGCTGTTCAGGTTCTTCACCACGTACGACCCGGGGGTCATGTCCCGGCACGCCTGGTCCCACAGCGCGCAGGCCCAGGCGGTGGAGGTGCCGCGGTTGGGTCCGGCGAGCGAGACCCAGTGGTCCACGGCGGCCGCGCCGCCGCCGAACTTCACGTACCAGCGGCTGACCAGCGAGCCGAAGGAGTGCGAGACGACGTCGACCTCGGCGGCGCCGGTCTCCCGGCGGACCTGGTCGACGTACGCGCCGAGCCGCTCGGCGAGGACCTCGTTGACGGACCGATGGGTGTCGTAGCCGAAGGAGAAGAGCTCCGCGTCCGTGTACCCGGCGGCGCGCAGGTCCGCGCGCAGCGCTCCCCAGACACCCGGATCGGCGTTGTAGCCGTGCACGAGGACCACCGGGTGACGGGAGGCGGCCCCCGCGACGGAGGCCCGCGCCGGGGAGGCCGCCGGCAGCGCGAGGCACAGCGTCAGGAGCGCCAGGACTACCGGCAGGGTGAGGAGCGCAGGGAGGGGCGGGAGTACCTGCAGTCTCTGTCGGGCCGTCAGCATCAGGTCCCCTTTACCTTGTTACGCGTGAGTAGCGCGTGCGGTGCGGGCATGGTGCTGCCTGTCGGTACAGAAATCCACCCCCATGCAGCCGCGACGCACCCCCCGGCCGGAGCATCTCAACGGGGCATGAGACCGAATTGCCCGCGATGATATGAAAAGTGACCGACATTCCGTCGGTCCTCTTGCGTCAGCGCTCTCGGGAGGATCTGCCGTGACCGTCAGTCTTGAGCAGTTGCGCCGCTGCCACGTCGCCGTCGACCTGGGGGCGGCAAGGACCCGCGTGTACGTCAAGGGCGCCGGCCTCGTGGTCGACGAACCCAGCGTCGCCGCGGTCAACACGCGCACCGGCGCACTCATCGCCGTCGGCTCCTTCGCCGAACGGATGACCGGCCGCACACCCGACTACATCCGGGTCGTCCGCCCCGTCTCCGGTGGCACCGTCGTCGACATCGAGATGGCCCAGCGGATGCTGCGTCACCTCCTCGGCGAGAAGCTGCGGCGCGCCCTGCGGCGCAAGCCGCGACTGCGGGCCGCCGCCTGCACCCCGCACGACGCGGACCCGCTCGCCCAGCGGGCCACCGTGGAGACCCTCGTCGGACTCGGAGCCCGGCGTGTCGAACTGGTCGACACCCTGATCGCGGCGGCCGTCGGCTGCGGACTCCCCGTGGAGCAGCCGACCGCGACGATGATCATGGTGTGCGGGGCCGCGGCCACCCAGGTGGCCGTCCTCTCCCTCGGCTCCATCGTCACCGCCCAGCGGATCCCGGTCGGCGGCGAGGCCATCGACCACGCGGTCGTCCAGCACCTGCGCCACGCGCACGAGCTGATGCTGCCCAGCCAGGCCGTCCGGCCGCTGCAACTGGCCCTCCACGGCAACGGCCTCACCGCCGAGGGGCCGGCCTCCACCCTGATCCACGGCCGCGACGTGGCCACCGGACTGGCCCGCTCCGTCCACGTGGACACCGCGGCCGTACGGGACGCCATCCACACGCCGCTGACCGCCGTCCTCGACGGCATCGGCAAGGTGCTGCGGGACTGCCCGCCGGACCTGGTGGCCGATCTGACGGACCGGGGAATCATGATGGTGGGTGGCAGCGCCCTGCTGCCGGGCCTGGACCAGATGCTGCGGGACGCCACCGGAATGCCCGTCGCCATCGCGGAACGGCCGGACGTGTGCGCCGTACTCGGTCTCGGCGCGATGCTCGAAGGGAAGATCGCCCCCATGGTTCTCAACCCGCTGGCCGAATGAGGCCCCAGGAGCCGAGAGAAGCCCAAGAGCCCGACACGCCGGACGAGCCCGGGGAGCCCAAGGGGCCCTGGGAGTCCGGGGAGCCCGACGAGGAGGCGGCGCGCCTTCCGGTGCTGCTGGAAGCCGTCCTCGACGTCGGGTCCGAGCTGGAACTGCACAGCACCCTCCAGCACATCGTGGACTCGGCGGCCGAGCTGTGCGCGGCCCGGTACGGAGCGCTCGGGGTCGCCGGGGGCTCCGACACGCCGAGCCGTTCCCGTACGTCCGCCACCGCGCGCGGCAGTACCTCCAGGAACGCG
>NZ_JBGBPT010000040.1:72337-77841 GCF_041106355.1 Streptomyces sp. BF23-19
GGTCGTCGACCCCGAGCGCGTCCTGCTGACCCAGCTGTTCACGGCGGGGCTCACCGAGAAGGAGCGGGCCGCGATCCCGCACCTGCCGGACGCGCGCTCCGGCGTGCTCGGAGCCCTCGTCAACGATCCGCGCCCGCTGCTCCTGGACGACGTCACCCAGGACCCACGGGCCGCCGGCTTCCCACCGGGCCACCCACCCATGCACAGCCTCCTGGGCGTACCGATCCGGGTGCACACGGAGGTGTTCGGCAACCTCTACCTCACCGAGAAGCGGGGCGGCGGCCCCTTCACGGACGAGGACCTCGCCCTGCTGCGCGTCCTGGCCTCGCAGGCGGGCATAGCGATCGGCAACGCCCGGCTCTACGAAACCGCGCGCCGCCGGGAGCGCTGGATCGACGGCGCCGCCGCCGTGACCACGGCCCTGCTCGCCGGACGCCCGGCGGCGGACGCCCTGATGTGCGTGGCCGAACGGGCGCGACTGCTGGCGGACGCCGCGGCCGGCGTGGTGCTCCAGCCGACCCCCGAGGGCGGCATGGAGATCGTGGCCGCCTCCACACCGGGCGACCCCGGGGACCTGGTGGGGACGGCGATCGCCCCCGGTTCGCCGGTGCTGGTCCAACTCCTCGGCGGCGAGCCCGTCTTCATCGACGACTCGGCGACGGATCCCCGGATGACCACGCACGTGCGCGAGCGGTTCGGGCCCTCCATGATGCTTCCGCTGCAGAGCGGCGGCCAGCTGATCGGCACCCTGGCCCTGCCCCGCGACCGGGGCGGCCCCGCGTACGACGCGGTGGACCGGCTGCTCGCCTCGCAGTTCGCCTCCCAGGCCGCACTGGCCCTCGTACTGGCGGACGCCCAGCACGACCGGGAGCAGTTGGCGGTGTACGAGGACCGCGACCGGATCGCGCGGGACCTGCACGACCTGGTGGTCCAGCGGCTCTTCGCCACCGAGATGATGCTGGAGAGCACCCGTCGGCGGGCCGCGAACGCCCCGTCGGGGGACACGGTGGGCGACGAGCTCAGCCGGGCCGTGGACGAGCTGGACTCCACGATCCAGGAGGTCCGGACGGCCATCTTCGCCCTCCAGCAGCCGCCGACCGACGCCCCGACGACCTTCCGGGGGCGGGTGCTGCGCGAGACGGGCGGGGCGGCGGCCGTGCTCGGCTTCCAGCCGTCGGTGCACTTCGCGGGCGCGGTGGACGCCCTGCTGCCGGATCCGGTGGCGGTCGACCTGCTCGGGGCCCTGCGCGGCGCCCTGGCCGCGGCGCACCGGCGCGGTGAGATCACCTTCATCGACGTACAGGTGGACGCGAGCCCGTCCCGGGTCCGCCTGACGGTGGCGGACGACGGCCGTACGGAATCGGGCGCGCGGGGCACGACGATGACGTGGGAGTCGGCGCTGTGACCGGCCGTCGGGCGGCGGCGGGGGTCGGCCGGGGCGGCGGACCCGCCGGGCCCTGAACCTCCGCTCCACGGGTTGTGCTTGCATGATCCGATGACTGGCGAAAGCACTCCCGCAGCCGAGGACGGCCCGGTTCGGCAGGTCCGGCGGCGGACCGACGCCGACCTCGGCGCGTGCGTCCGCGCGCTCGCCGAGGTCCATGAGCGCGACGGCTACCCCGTGAACTGGCCGGACCACCCCACCGGCTGGCTGTCGCGGCCGGCGCTGCTCGCGGCGTGGGTGGCGGAGCTGGACGGGCGGATCGTCGGTCACATCGGCCTCTCCCGCGGTGAGCCGGACGATGCGGCGCCCGCGCTGTGGAGCAGCCGCGAGGGTGTGAACAGTACGGCGGCCGCCGTGGTCGGCCGCCTGTTCGTCGCTCCGGCCGCACGAGGCCATGGGATCGGTGCGCTCCTGATGGCCCGGGCGGTGCGGGAGGCGCGGGAACGCGATCTGCGTCCCGTGCTCGACGTCGTGGCCTCGGACGCCTCGGCGGTGGCCCTGTACGAACGCCTGGGCTGGGAGCGGTTGGCCACGGTCGAGCAGCGGTGGAGCCCGGAGCGGACGGTGACCGTGCACTGCTACGCGGCAGCCGGGTGACCTGACCCCTCCTCCGCCCCCTCGGCCGCCTCCCCCTCAGGGCCGGTCCGGTCGGGTGGCCGCGCGCAGTGCGATCCGGGTGTTGGACTGGGCCACCCCCGCCTCCCGTTTCATCCGTCGGAGCAGCCCGTCGAGGGCGGCGGGGTCGGCGGCCCGGGCGCGTACGAGGTAGTCGTGCTCGCCCGTCACGTGCACGACCTCGGTGATCCCGGAGAGCTTGGCGACCTGCCGTTCGAACTCCTCGTTGGTGGTGTCCTGGCGCAGGGTGACGTCGATGAAGACGACGAGCCCGCCGGCGGTGTCTGCGGCCGGGTCCACGATCGTGGTGAAGCCGCGGATCACCCCTTCGCGGCGCATCCGTCGTACCCGGTCGGCGGTGGCGTTGGCGCTGAGGCCGACGCGGACGCCCAGGTCCCGGTACGAGATCCGCGCATCCTGCTGCAGGATGCCGAGGATTTCCCTGTCGAGGCGGTCCATACCGCGATTCTCGCAGTCGAGCCCGGTATTCGCGCTCATCCCCCGACGGCCCGGCCCGACGCTCGCCCCATGAACGAACTGATGTCACCGACGCTGGCGGGCGCGGCCGCGGGCCTGGGCGTGGCGATGCCCATGGGGGCGATGAGCGTGCTGCTGCTCCAGGAGGCGATGCGCGACCGCCGCACGGCCGTGGCCGCGGCCGCGGGAATCGCGGCGGTCGACCTCGGCTACGCCTCCCTCGCCACCGCGCTGGGGCCCTGGGTGGCCTCCCACATCTCCCCGGTCGAGGCCTGGGTCCGGCTGGCCTCGTCGGTGATCCTGCTGGTCATCGCGGCGCGCGGCCTGGCCGGAGCCCGCCTGCCCGGCGCCGGACCCGGCGCCGGCTCGGTCCCGGGCCACAGCCCGGTCGCCACCGTCACCGCCGCGTCCGACTCCGGGCTCGGCTCGAGTACCGGGTCAGGGTCCGGCGCCGGGCAGGCGGGCGTGTTCGTGCAGCCACGGCCCGGGAAGGCCTTCGTCCGGTACGTCGGGCTGACCGCCCTCAACCCCACCACCGCGCTCTACTTCGCCGCGCTCACCACCGCGCAGGGCGCCGCCCTGGGCACCGGAACGGCCGGCGCCGCGTTCCTCATCGGTGTCGGCGCCGCCTCGCTCCTGTGGCAGCAGGCCCTCGTGGCACTCGGCTCCCTCGCCGGGACCCGCATCCCGGACCGCGCCCGCGTCTGGACCTTCCGCCTCGGCTACGGCCTGGTCGCCGCGTACGCGGTGAAGATCGCCCTCCCGCTCCCGTGACCGGCCGCCCGCCCGGCCGGGGGTTTGCCCCCTGTGCCCCCGGCGGCGAGACTCGGTCCCGTGAACATGGGGATCTCCGGTTTCGAGCCGTCCTTCCTGGTCGGGATCGAGGCGGTCCGGCAGGCGCACGGTGCCCGGCTGGCGGCGCTCGTCGGCCGCCGGCTGACGGGGTTCGCCCTGGTGCGGTTCGCCGAGGACGGGGACTGGTACGCGGACTGCCCGGTGGTGCTCGACTTCGACGGAACCCGGGTCGAGGTCTGCCACACGAAGTTCGACGAGGTCTCGATCGGCTGGGGCACCATCCGGACCACGGAGGTGATCACGGGTTGGGACGAGGCCGGGCTGACGCCCGAGTGGTCGCACCGTGACGCGCGCCTCGAACCGTTCGTCGGCCAGGAGCTGCGCGACCTCGCGCTGATCGAATGGCGGCCGGCGGGCCGTGACCTGGCGGCGGGGACCCTGGCGGTGGAGTTCGTCTTCGACGCCGGCCGCCTGCGCATCGCCAACGCGCTCGACGAGAACAGCATCGAGACGGGCCCGGCCCGAGAGACCCACCTGCGGCACCGACCCGAGCACTGACCGGCGCCCCCTGACGGGTACGGGCCTGCGGAGCGGCCCGGCTCGTCGCCCCCCGCACACGTCCGGACCGTGCCCGGTCCGGATCCCGCGCCGGGCGCCACGGCACCACCCCGTCCAAGTACTGTCGCCCGTACACGACTTCGACGACCGTCGACCGACGACCCGACCTGGGGTGACCCCGTGACGACGACCCGCCTCTCGGCCCGCGAGGCCATCGCCTCCGTGACCGACCCCGGCAGCTTCACCGAACTCCCCGCGCCCCTGCGGGTGTCCCCCACCGACGGCCCCCTGGAGTGGACCGGCTACGACGGCTCCCGGGCCCGCGCCGCCGAGCGCACCGGCGAGCAGGAGTCCGTGGTCACCGGCACCGCCCTGGTGGGTGGCCATGAAGCCACCGTCATCTCCTTCGAGTTCGGCTTCCTGGGCGGCTCGCTGGGGCAGCGCACCGGGGACCGGCTCGAAGCCGCGTACGCCCACGCCCGCGAACACCGACTCCCCCTGGTCTCCCTCATCGCCACCGGCGGCTCCCGGATGCAGGAGGGGATGCTCGCACTCACCCAGCTCCAGCGCGTGGCCCGCCAGTGCGTCCTGACCCGGGCCGCGGGGCTCCCCCAGCTCGCCGTCCTGCGCGATCCGACCACGGGCGGCGGCTGGGCCACCCTCGGGGCCGGGGCCGATGTGGTCCTCGCGCTCCCGGGGGCCCAGGTCGGCTTCGCCGGGTCCCGGGTGCGTCCGGCGGACGCGGATCCGGCTGCCTACTGTGCCGAGGGCCAGTACGCCGCCGGTCATGTGGACACCGTGGTGCCCGCCGCCGAGCTGCCGGGCACCCTCGCCGACTGGCTCCGCGTCCTGGCCGCGCCCCGCTCCGCGGGGCCGGTCGAGCCGCCGGCCGCGCTGGCGGACGTAGCACCGCCGCGGACCGGTTGGGACGCCGTCCTGCAGGCCCGGCACCCCGAGCGGCCGCACGCCGCCGCGTACCTGGACGCGTACTTCGAGCTCCGCCTGCACCTCTCCGGGGACCGGGCGGGCGGCACCGACCCCGGGATGCTGTGCGGATTCGGGCTGCGGGAGGGCCGGGCCGTGGCCTACGCCGCCCAGTGCGGCACCGCCACCCGCCCGGCCGGCTACCGTACGGCCGCCCGCGTCATCCGCCTCGCGGACCGGCTCGGCATCCCGGTGCTCACCCTGGTGGACACCCCGGGCGCGGCCAACGACGCCGCCGCCGAACACGCCGGCGCGGGCGCGGCCATCGCCGACACCTTCGCGGCGCTGGCCGCGGCCACCGTCCCCGTCACCACCCTGCTGATCGGCGAGGGCGGCTCGGGCGGCGCCCTCGCGCTGGCCGCGCCGGGGAACACCTGGGTCACCCCGGACAGCTACTTCTCGGTGATCGCCCCGGAACTGGCGGCGGCCATCCTCAAGCGGCCCCCGTCGGCCGCTCCGGACACGGCGGACCAACTGCGCGTCCGCCCCCAGGACCTGGTGGCCCTGGGGGTCGCCCGCGGCATCGTCGGCCCGGGGCGTACGCCCTGAGCCCACTGCAACCGCCGGCTGCAGGAAGCGATCCGCTATCTGGGCAGCGCGCCTCCCCGGGTCCCGCTGGGATCAGCGGGAC
>NZ_JBGBPT010000041.1:0-64692 GCF_041106355.1 Streptomyces sp. BF23-19
GTACACGGGCGCCCCTCCGCCTTGCGAGGCACCGCACCGGACGACCCGGGCCCACCCGACAAGATCCGAAAGAGACGACCTAGGCGAAGAACATGTCGCGTTTCGAGATCCTCCTGCCGTACTACGGCGATGTCGCGCTGATGCAGGACGCCGTCCGCAGCGTCCTGGTCCAGGACGGCGACGACTGGCGCCTGACCGTCGTCGACGACGGCACCGAGCCGGGTGTCCCCGAGTGGTTCGAGCAGCTCGCCGACCCCCGGGTCCGCTACCTGCGCAACGAGCGCGACCTCGGTGTCACCGGCAACTTCAACCGCTGCGTCGAGCTCGCCGAGTACGAGTACCTGGTGCTCATGGGCTGCGACGACCTCATGCACCCGAACTACCTCCAGGTCGTGCGGGCGACCGCCGACCGCGAGCCGACCGCCGCGGTGATCCAGCCCGGCGTCCAGGTGATCGGCACCGACGGCCTGCCCTTCGACACCCTGGGCGACCGGACCAAGCGCAAGCTCTACGCGCCCAAGGGACCGGCCGCGCCCTGCTGGGCGGTGAGGAGCTGGCCACCAGCCTGCTGCGCGGGAACTGGCTGTACTTCCCGTCGATCTGCTGGCGCACCGAGGCGGTCAAGCGCTTCGGCTTCCGCACCGACCTCGGTGTGATCCAGGACCTCGCCCTGGTCGTGGACCTGCTCGTGGCGGGGGAGTCCCTGGCCACCACGCCGTCGTCCTCAAGCAGTTCATGACCACCTGGATGATCTCCCAGATCGACGGCGCCGCTCCGAGCCAGGTCGGCAACGCCGTGTTCGAGACGCTGGAGAACACCCGCCTGCTGCGCCGCACCATCATGCGGATGATCGGCCACCTGTGGTACTTCATGACCTCCACGTGGGGCCTGGGCGCGCTGGCCCTGGTGGAAGGACGACAGCCCTCCGGCCGATGCCGACGTGGCCGTGCTCGCCCTCAAGGACAAGAAGGCCGACGCCACCGAGAGCTGGCGCAACGCCCCGGCCGGCCGGCACGTCGACCGGGACGTCCGCGAGCACGAGTACGTGATCTGGCGCCGCGGCTGATCCCCGCGCCGCGGGGAACCGAGAACGGGTGGACCCCGGCCGCACCGGCCGGGGTCCACCCGTTCTCCGTCCGCGTGTTCCACGGCCACCTGACCTGGGGAGGGCCCGGCCGGGGGAAGCGCGTGGTGCGGTTTGACCACTCAGCGTGGCGGGGTATTCTCTTCGGCCCGATTGGCCAGGTACGTGCCTCGTATGGCAGACTACTCAAGTTGCTCGGCTGAGTGCCGATGCTGCGCGCCTCCCGCCGGGAGGACCGGAAGCGAGTCCCACAGTACTCGTCGTCCTTAATCTGCCTCTCGGGGCAGCAATGGGGGCGGACGTACGGGAATCTTCTGGGAAGTGTCAGCACGGTGCCCACCAGGCACTCGGTGGGTGTTTCTCCCCCGAATCGCGGTCACTGGGACCGTACCCCCTTGGACGAGGGAATTTCCGTATGGGAATTTTCTGTAGAGGGAGTGCGACACGCCCGACCGCGTGGGTCGGAGGAGAGGCCGCGGGATCCGTCCCGCAGCCGACCGAGAGCCAGAGCGTTTCCACATACAGACAGGACTACGGAGTAGCCATGGCGGGACAGAAGATCCGCATCCGGCTCAAGGCCTACGACCACGAGGTCATCGATTCCTCGGCGAAGAAGATCGTCGAGACGGTGACGCGCACTGGTGCGTCGGTCGCGGGCCCGGTGCCGCTGCCCACTGAGAAGAACGTGTACTGCGTCATCAAGTCGCCGCACAAGTACAAGGACTCGCGCGAGCACTTCGAGATGCGCACGCACAAGCGCCTGATCGACATCCTCGACCCGACTCCCAAGACCGTTGACTCGCTGATGCGCCTGGACCTTCCGGCCGGCGTTGACATCGAGATCAAGCTCTGAGAGGCGTCGAGAAGATGGCAAAGCAGATCAAGGGCGTCCTGGGCGAGAAGCTCGGCATGACCCAGGTCTGGGACGAGAACAACCGTGTCGTCCCGGTGACCGTGGTCAAGGCCGGACCCTGCGTCGTTACCCAGGTCCGTACGAACGACATCGACGGCTACGAGTCGGTCCAGATCGCCTTCGGCGAGATCGACCCGCGCAAGGTGAACAAGCCCCTCAAGGGCCACTTCGCCAAGGCCGACGTGACCCCCCGCCGCCACCTGGTGGAGCTCCGCACCTCCGACGCCAGCGAGTACACGCTCGGCCAGGAGATCACTGCTGAGGTGTTCGAGTCCGGCGTCAAGGTTGACGTCACGGGCAACAGCAAGGGCAAGGGCTTCGCCGGTGTCATGAAGCGGCACAACTTCCGGGGCCTCGGCGCCGGTCACGGTGTGCAGCGCAAGCACCGCTCCCCCGGTTCGATCGGTGGCTGCGCCACCCCTGGGCGTGTCTTCAAGGGCATGCGCATGGCCGGTCGTATGGGTAACGAGCGCGTCACCACCCAGAACCTGACCATCCACGCGGTTGACGCGGAGAAGGGTCTGCTCCTCATCAAGGGCGCAGTCCCCGGTCCGAACGGCGGCCTCGTCCTGGTCCGTACCGCGGCCAAGGGGGCTTGAGGTAATGAGCACCATTGACATCCTTTCGCCGGCAGGCGACAAGGCCGGTACCGTCGAGCTCCCCGCGGAGATCTTCGACGCGAAGACCAGCGTTCCGCTGATCCACCAGGTCGTTGTCGCTCAGCTGGCTGCTGCCCGTCAGGGCACGCACAAGACCAAGCGTCGTGGCGAAGTCCGTGGTGGTGGCCGCAAGCCGTACCGCCAGAAGGGCACCGGCCGCGCGCGCCAGGGTTCGACCCGCGCTCCGCAGTTCGTCGGCGGTGGCGTCGTCCACGGCCCGCAGCCGCGTGACTACTCCCAGCGGACCCCGAAGAAGATGAAGGCCGCCGCCCTCCGCGGTGCCCTCTCGGACCGTGCGCGTCACTCCCGCATCCACGTCATCACCGGCGTGGTCGAGGGTGCCGCCTCCACGAAGGCCGCCAAGACGCTGTTCGGCAAGATCTCGGAGCGCAAGAACCTGCTCCTGGTCGTCGACCGCGCCGACGAGGCCGCGTGGCTGTCCGCCCGCAACCTGCCCCAGGTTCACATCCTGGAGCCGGGCCAGCTGAACACGTACGACGTGATCGTCTCTGACGACGTGGTCTTCACTCAGGCCGCTTTCGAGTCCTTCGTGTCTGGCCCCAAGGCCGATGAGACCGAAGGGAGCGACGCCTGATGTCTGAGGCGACCGTTACCAGCAAGACCTTCACCGACCCGCGCGACCTGCTGATCAAGCCGGTTGTCTCGGAGAAGAGCTACGCGCTGCTGGACGAGAACAAGTACACGTTCATCGTCGCGCCCGGCTCCAACAAGACCCAGATCAAGCAGGCCGTGGAAGCGGTCTTCGGGGTCAAGGTCACCGGGGTCAACACGATCAACCGTCAGGGTAAGCGCAAGCGCACCAAGACCGGTTTCGGCAAGCGCGCTGACACCAAGCGCGCCATCGTGACCCTCGCTGAGGGCGACCGAATCGACATCTTCGGCGGCCAGGCCTCCTAACGGAGGTCTAGTCGTCCGGAATCGGACGAGGACTGAGAAATGGGTATCCGCAAGTACAAGCCGACGACCCCGGGCCGTCGTGGCTCCAGCGTCGCCGACTTTGTCGAGATCACGCGGTCCACGCCGGAGAAGTCGCTGGTTCGCCCCCTGCACAGCAAGGGCGGCCGTAACAACACCGGTCGGATCACCGTTCGCCACCAGGGTGGTGGACACAAGCGCGCCTACCGCGTGATCGACTTCCGTCGTCACGACAAGGACGGCGTGCCGGCCAAGGTCGCGCACATCGAGTACGACCCCAACCGCACCGCGCGCATCGCGCTCCTGCACTACGCGGACGGCGAGAAGCGTTACATCATCGCGCCGAAGGCTCTGAAGCAGGGCGACCGGATTGAGAACGGCCCCACTGCCGACATCAAGCCCGGTAACAACCTCGCGCTTCGCAACATCCCGGTCGGTACCACGATCCACGCGATCGAGCTCCGTCCCGGTGGTGGCGCCAAGTTCGCCCGTTCCGCGGGTGCCTCCGTGCAGCTGCTGGCGAAGGAGGGCACCATGGCCCACCTTCGTATGCCGTCCGGTGAGATCCGTCTCGTCGACGCGCGCTGCCGCGCCACGGTCGGCGAGGTCGGCAACGCCGAGCAGTCGAACATCAACTGGGGCAAGGCCGGCCGTATGCGCTGGAAGGGCGTTCGCCCGTCCGTCCGCGGTGTCGCGATGAACCCGGTTGACCACCCGCACGGTGGTGGTGAGGGCAAGACCAGTGGTGGTCGCCACCCGGTCTCCCCGTGGGGTCAGAAGGAGGGTCGTACTCGCTCGCCGAAGAAGGCTTCGAGCAAGTACATCGTCCGCCGCCGCAAGACGAACAAGAAGCGCTAGGAGCGGGTTTAGATGCCGCGCAGTCTCAAGAAGGGGCCCTTCGTCGACGACCACCTCGTAAAGAAGGTGGACGTCCAGAACGAAGCCGGCACCAAGAACGTCATCAAGACCTGGTCCCGTCGCTCGATGATCATCCCCAGCATGCTGGGTCACACCATCGCGGTGCACAACGGCAAGACCCACGTCCCGGTGTTCGTCACCGAGTCGATGGTCGGCCACAAGCTCGGCGAGTTCTCGCCGACTCGCACCTTCCGCGGCCACGTCAAGGACGACCGGAAGTCGAAGCGCCGCTAAAGGCGGGGTGGTTATGACTATGACTTACACCGAAGGGACAACCATGGAAGCCAGGGCCCAGGCGCGGTACATCCGCGTCACGCCCATGAAGGCCCGCCGAGTGGTGGACCTTATCCGTGGCATGGATGCCACGGAGGCTCAGGCGGTCCTGCGTTTCGCCCCGCAGGCCGCGAGCGTGCCGGTCGGCAAGGTGCTGGACAGCGCCATTGCCAACGCCGCACACAACTACAACCACCCGGACGCCTCCACGCTGGTCATCAGCGAGGCGTACGTGGACGAGGGCCCGACCCTGAAGCGGTTCCGTCCGCGTGCCCAGGGCCGTGCCTACCGGATCCGCAAGCGGACCAGCCACATCACCGTGGTCGTCAGCAGCAAGGAAGGTTCCCGGTAATGGGCCAGAAGGTAAACCCGCACGGGTTCCGGCTCGGCATCACCACCGACTTCAAGTCGCGTTGGTACGCCGACAAGCTGTACAAGGACTACGTCAAGGAAGACGTCGCCATCCGCAGGATGATGACGTCCGGCATGGAGCGCGCCGGCATCTCGAAGGTTGAGATCGAGCGCACCCGTGACCGCGTGCGTGTGGACATCCACACCGCTCGTCCGGGCATCGTCATCGGCCGCCGTGGCGCCGAGGCCGACCGCATCCGCGGTGACCTCGAGAAGCTCACGGGCAAGCAGGTCCAGCTGAACATCCTCGAGGTCAAGAACCCCGAGCTCGATGCCCAGCTGGTCGCCCAGGCCGTTGCCGAGCAGCTCTCCTCCCGCGTCTCCTTCCGTCGCGCCATGCGTAAGAGCATGCAGGGCACGATGAAGGCCGGCGCCAAGGGCATCAAGATCCAGTGTGGCGGCCGTCTCGGCGGCGCCGAGATGTCCCGCTCCGAGTTCTACCGCGAGGGTCGTGTGCCGCTGCACACGCTGCGCGCGAACGTGGACTACGGCTTCTTCGAGGCCAAGACCACCTTCGGCCGTATCGGTGTGAAGGTCTGGATCTACAAGGGCGACGTCAAGAACATCGCCGAGGTTCGCGCCGAGAACGCTGCAGCCCGTGCGGGTAACCGCCCGGCCCGTGGCGCGCAGGGCGCTGGCGACCGTCCCGCCGGCCGTGGTGGCCGTGGTGGCGAGCGCGGCGGCCGTGGTGGCCGCAAGCCGCAGCAGGCTGCTGGTGCCGAGGCCCCCAAGGCCGACGCTCCCGCCGCCGCTCCGGCCGAGAGCACCGGAACGGAGGCCTGACCGACATGCTGATCCCTCGTAGGGTCAAGCACCGCAAGCAGCACCACCCGAAGCGCAGCGGTATGGCCAAGGGCGGTACTGAGGTCACGTTCGGCGAGTACGGTATCCAGGCGCTGACCCCGGCGTATGTGACGAACCGTCAGATCGAGGCGGCTCGTATTGCGATGACCCGCCACATCAAGCGTGGCGGCAAGGTCTGGATCAACATCTACCCGGACCGCCCGCTGACGAAGAAGCCTGCCGAGACCCGCATGGGTTCCGGTAAGGGTTCTCCTGAGTGGTGGATCGCCAACGTGCACCCGGGCCGGGTCATGTTCGAGCTGTCCTACCCGAACGAGAAGATTGCTCGTGAGGCGCTCACCCGCGCTGCTCACAAGCTTCCGATGAAGTGCCGGATTGTTCGGCGCGAGGCAGGTGAGTCGTGATGGCGACGGGAACCAAGGCGTCCGAGCTGCGTGAGCTCGGCAACGAGGAGCTCGTTGGCAAGCTGCGCGAGGCCAAGGAGGAGCTGTTCAAGCTCCGCTTCCAGGCGGCCACGGGTCAGCTGGAGAACAACGGCCGGCTCAAGTCCGTCCGTAAGGACATCGCTCGCATCTACACCCTGATGCACGAGCGTGAGCTCGGTATCGAGACGGTGGAGAGCGCCTGATGAGCGAGAACAACGTGACTGAGAAGACCGAGCGCGGTTTCCGCAAGACCCGTGAGGGTCTGGTCGTCAGCGACAAGATGGACAAGACCGTCGTCGTCGCCGTCGAGGACCGCGTGAAGCACGCCCTGTACGGCAAGGTCATCCGCCGTACGAACAAGCTCAAGGCTCACGACGAGCAGAACGCTGCCGGCGTCGGCGACCGCGTCCTCATCATGGAGACGCGTCCGCTGTCGGCGAGCAAGCGCTGGCGCATCGTCGAGATCCTCGAGAAGGCCAAGTAATTATCTGAGGGGTTTCCCTCAGGTTCGTTCCGCCAGGCTCGGTGGGGGCGACGCTCTCCGGAGTGAAGCCCCCGCCGGGAACCGGCAGACAAACAGGAGATACACGTGATCCAGCAGGAGTCGCGACTGCGTATCGCCGACAACACTGGTGCCAAGGAAATCCTTTGCATCCGTGTTCTCGGTGGTTCCGGTCGCCGCTACGCGGGCATCGGTGACGTCATCGTCGCCACCGTCAAGGACGCGATCCCCGGTGGCAACGTGAAGAAGGGTGACGTCGTCAAGGCGGTCATCGTTCGCACCGTCAAGGAGCGTCGCCGCCAGGACGGCTCGTACATCCGCTTTGACGAGAACGCCGCCGTCATTCTGAAGAACGACGGCGACCCTCGCGGCACCCGTATCTTCGGCCCGGTGGGCCGTGAGCTGCGCGAGAAGAAGTTCATGAAGATCATCTCGCTCGCGCCGGAGGTGCTGTAAGCATGAAGATCAAGAAGGGCGACCTGGTCCAGGTCATCACCGGTAAGGACAAGGGCAAGCAGGGCAAGGTCATCGTTGCCTTCCCCGCCGACAACCGTGTCCTCGTCGAGGGTGTCAACCGGGTCAAGAAGCACACCAAGGCTGCGCAGAACCAGGCCGGTGGCATTGTGATCACCGAGGCCCCGGTCCACGTCAGCAACGTTCAGCTGGTTGTGGAGAAGGACGGCAAGAAGGTCGTCACCCGCGTCGGCTACCGCTTCGACGACGAGGGCAACAAGATCCGCGTTGCCAAGCGGACGGGTGAGGACATCTGATGGCTACCACTCCGCGTCTCAAGACGAAGTACCGCGAGGACATCGCGGGCAAGCTGCGTGAAGAGTTCTCCTACGAGAACGTCATGCAGATCCCCGGCCTCGTGAAGATCGTGGTCAACATGGGTGTGGGCGACGCCGCCCGCGACTCCAAGCTGATCGACGGCGCCATCCGCGACCTGACGACGATCACCGGTCAGAAGCCGGCCGTCACGAAGGCCCGCAAGTCCATCGCGCAGTTCAAGCTGCGTGAGGGTCAGCCGATCGGCTGCCACGTCACCCTCCGTGGTGACCGCATGTGGGAGTTCCTGGACCGTACGCTGTCGCTCGCGCTGCCGCGTATCCGTGACTTCCGTGGTCTGTCGCCGAAGCAGTTCGACGGCCGCGGTAACTACACCTTCGGTCTCACGGAGCAGGTCATGTTCCACGAGATCGACCAGGACAAGATCGACCGTACCCGGGGTATGGACATCACCGTGGTCACCACGGCGACCAACGACGCTGAGGGCCGCGCGCTCCTTCGTCACCTCGGCTTCCCCTTCAAGGAGGCGTAAGCGAGATGGCGAAGAAGGCTCTCATCGCGAAGGCTGCCCGCAAGCCCAAGTTCGGTGTGCGTGCGTACACCCGCTGCCAGCGCTGCGGTCGCCCCCACTCCGTGTACCGCAAGTTCGGCCTGTGCCGCGTGTGCCTTCGTGAGATGGCTCACCGTGGCGAGCTGCCGGGCGTGACCAAGAGCTCCTGGTAATTCCCTTCCGTCCGTAAGGACTTGGGGAGCACCAGGCACTCTCGGTAAGCATCTGGACGGTGGGTGCCCAGCCGCGCATGCCTTAGGCTTGTGTGGTTGGGCGTCCGCCGCCCATAACGACTTACTACGCCGTAGGTCCCCGCACCGCACCCGTCCCGCCACTGAGTGGGGAGAGGGATGGTGCATACAGGAAACCCCGGCGAGAGAGGCCGAAGGCCACTTCATGACCATGACTGACCCGATCGCAGACATGCTCACGCGTCTGCGTAACGCTAACTCGGCGTACCACGACTCCGTCGTGATGCCGCACAGCAAGATCAAGTCGCACATCGCAGAGATCCTCAAGCAGGAGGGTTTCATCACCGGCTGGAAGGTCGAGGACGCCGAGGTCGGCAAGAACCTCGTCCTCGAGCTGAAGTTCGGGCCGAACCGCGAGCGCTCCATTGCGGGCATCAAGCGGATCTCGAAGCCCGGTCTGCGCGTGTACGCGAAGTCCACCAACCTGCCGAAGGTGCTCGGCGGCCTGGGCGTGGCGATCATCTCCACGTCGCACGGTCTGCTCACCGGCCAGCAGGCAGGCAAGAAGGGCGTAGGTGGGGAAGTCCTCGCCTACGTCTGGTAGTCGGGAACGGAGGAAAAGCAATGTCGCGAATCGGCAAGCTCCCCATCCAGGTTCCCGCCGGTGTGGACGTCACCATCGATGGCCAGACGGTCGCTGTGAAGGGCCCCAAGGGTTCCCTCGCGCACACCGTCAAGGCGCCCATCGCAATCGTCAAGGGTGAGGACGGCGTTCTGAACGTCACCCGCCCGAACGACGAGCGTCAGAACAAGGCCCTGCACGGCCTGTCCCGCACGCTGGTGGCGAACATGATCACCGGTGTGACCACGGGGTACGTCAAGGCTCTCGAGATCAGCGGTGTCGGTTACCGTGTCCTGGCGAAGGGCTCCAACCTGGAGTTCCAGCTGGGTTACAGCCACCCGATCCTGGTGGAGGCGCCCGAGGGCATCTCCTTCAAGGTCGAGTCGCCGACCAAGTTCTCGGTCGAGGGCATCGACAAGCAGAAGGTCGGCGAGGTCGCCGCCAACATCCGCAAGCTGCGGAAGCCCGACCCGTACAAGGCCAAGGGTGTCAAGTACGCCGGCGAAGTCATCCGCCGCAAGGTCGGAAAGGCTGGTAAGTAGCCATGGCATACGGTGTGAAGATCGCCAAGGGCGACGCGTACAAGCGCGCTGCCAAGGCACGCCGCCACATCCGCATCCGCAAGAACGTCTCGGGTACGGCGGAGCGTCCGCGCCTCGTCGTGACGCGTTCCAACCGCAACATCGTTGCTCAGGTCATCGACGACCTCCAGGGTCACACCCTGGCGTCGGCGTCGACCCTGGACGCTTCGATCCGCGGTGTGGAAGGCGACAAGAGCGCCCACGCCCAGGCTGTCGGCGCGCTCGTCGCCGAGCGTGCCAAGGCTGCGGGTGTCGAGACCGTCGTGTTCGACCGCGGTGGCAACCGATACGCCGGGCGCATTGCCGCTCTGGCTGACGCCGCCCGCGAAGCCGGGCTGAAGTTCTAAGCCCCGGTTCCGGGACTCACGGACGTAACAGAGAGAGGTAATCCAATGGCTGGACCCCAGCGCCGCGGAAGCGGTGCCGGTGGCGGCGAGCGGCGGGACCGGAAGGGTCGCGACGGTGGCCCTGCCGCCGAGAAGACCGCTTACGTTGAGCGCGTTGTCGCGATCAACCGCGTCGCCAAGGTTGTCAAGGGTGGTCGCCGCTTCAGCTTCACCGCGCTGGTCGTGGTGGGCGACGGTGACGGCACTGTAGGTGTCGGATACGGCAAGGCCAAGGAAGTTCCCGCGGCCATCGCCAAGGGTGTCGAGGAAGCCAAGAAGAGCTTCTTCAAGGTTCCGCGCATCCAGGGCACCATCCCTCACCCGATCACGGGCGAGCGTGCCGCGGGCGTCGTGCTCCTGAAGCCGGCTTCCCCCGGTACCGGTGTTATCGCCGGTGGCCCGGTGCGCGCCGTTCTGGAGTGCGCCGGCGTTCACGACATCCTGTCGAAGTCGCTCGGCTCGTCGAACGCGATCAACATCGTGCACGCGACCGTGGCAGCGCTCAAGGGCCTGCAGCGTCCCGAGGAGATCGCGGCTCGCCGTGGTCTGCCCCTCGAGGACGTCGCCCCCGCGGCTCTGCTTCGTGCACGTGCCGGGGCGGGTGCGTAATGGCTCGCCTCAAGATCACGCAGACGAAGTCGTACATCGGCAGCAAGCAGAACCACCGCGACACGCTGCGTTCGCTCGGGCTCAAGCGCCTGAACGACGTCGTCGTCAAGGAGGACCGCCCCGAGTTCCGCGGAATGGTGCACACCGTCCGCCACCTCGTGACGGTTGAGGAGGTTGACTAATCATGGCTGAGAACAGCCCGCTGAAGGCTCACAACCTCCGTCCCGCCCCCGGCGCCAAGACCGCGAAGACCCGTGTCGGTCGTGGTGAGGCGTCGAAGGGTAAGACGGCTGGTCGTGGTACGAAGGGCCAGAAGGCCCGTTACCAGATCCCGCAGCGCTTCGAGGGTGGGCAGATGCCCCTCCACATGCGTCTGCCGAAGCTCAAGGGCTTCAAGAACCCGTTCCGCACCGAGTTCCAGGTTGTCAACCTGGACAAGCTCGGCGCTCTCTACCCCGAGGGTGGAGAAGTCACGGTGGCCGACCTGGTCGCCAAGGGCGCGGTTCGCAAGAACAGCCTCGTCAAGGTCCTGGGCCAGGGCGAGATCTCCGTGGCGCTGCAGGTTTCGGTTGACGCCGTCTCCGCCTCCGCCAAGGAGAAGATCGCCGCTGCCGGCGGCACCGTCACCGAGCTCGTCTAAGACGATTTCAGTGGCTGAATAGCTCGAAACCCGACCGGGGATGCCTCACATATGGGGCATCCCCGGTCGGTCGTTCCACGGAAGGCACACTCGCCGGTAAGGTGGCGTGCACCTTTGCTTTGTCGTATTCGTCGATCCCTCAGACCGTCACCTCTGACGCAGTAGCGCGGGGGTCGCAGGAGGCACCGTGCTCACCGCGTTCGCCCGGGCGTTCAAGACGCCCGACCTGCGCAAGAAGCTGCTCTTCACGCTCGGCATCATCGTGCTGTTCCGGCTCGGGTCCCACGTCCCGGTACCCGGCGTGAGCTACAAGAACGTTCAGATCTGTGTGGAGCAGGCAGGCAGCAGCAATGGGCTGTTCGGCCTGGTCAACATGTTCAGCGGCGGTGCGCTGCTGCAGATCACGATCTTCGCGCTCGGCATCATGCCCTACATCACGGCGAGCATCATTCTGCAGCTGCTGACCGTGGTCATCCCGAAGCTGGAGGCCCTCAAGAAAGAGGGCCAGGCCGGTACGGCGAAGATCACTCAGTACACGCGCTATTTGACGGTCGCCCTCGCGATTCTGCAGGGCACCGGCCTTGTCGCCACCGCTCGCACGGGTGCTCTTTTCGGGACCTGTCAGGTCGGTCGCGAGATCGTCCCGGACCGCTCGATCTTCACCACGGTCGTCATGGTGATCACCATGACCGCCGGTACCTGCGTCGTCATGTGGCTCGGTGAGCTCATCACCGACCGCGGCATCGGCAACGGCATGTCGATCCTCATGTTCATCTCGATCGCCGCCGGCTTCATCGGCGCCCTCTGGCAGATCAAGCTCCAGGGCAAGATCGCGGACGGCTGGGTCGAGTTCGGTGTCGTGATGCTCGTCGGCCTCGCGATGGTGGGCCTGGTGGTCTTCGTCGAGCAGGCGCAGCGCCGGATCCCGGTCCAGTACGCGAAGCGCATGATCGGCCGCCGTGCGTACGGCGGTACCTCGACCTACATCCCGCTCAAGGTGAACCAGGCGGGCATCATCCCCGTCATCTTCGCCTCGTCGCTGCTCTACATCCCGGCGCTGGTCGTGCAGTTCAGCGGGTCCCAGGCCGGCTGGGCCACCTGGATCCAGAAGCACTTCGTCAAGGGCGACCACCCGTACTACATCGCCGCCTACTTCCTCCTGATCGTTTTCTTCGCGTTCTTCTACGTGGCGATCTCGTTCAACCCCGAGGAAGTTGCAGACAACATGAAGAAGTATGGTGGGTTCATCCCGGGCATCCGCGCCGGTCGGCCCACCGCCGAGTACCTCAGCTACGTACTCAACCGGATCACCTGGCCGGGGTCGCTGTACCTGGGTCTCATCGCTCTTGTGCCGACGATGGCGTTGGCCGGCTTCGGAGCGAACCAGAACTTCCCGTTCGGCGGGACGAGCATCCTGATCATCGTGGGTGTGGGTCTGGAAACCGTGAAGCAGATCGAGAGCCAGCTCCAGCAGCGTAATTACGAAGGGTTCCTCCGCTGATGCGAATCGTCCTCGTTGGACCGCCCGGTGCGGGCAAGGGAACGCAGGCCGCGTTCCTTGCCAAGAACCTGTCGATTCCGCACATCTCCACGGGCGACCTGTTCCGGGCCAACATCAGCCAGGGCACCGACCTGGGCAAGCAGGCGAAGGCGTACATGGACGCCGGCGACCTGGTGCCCGACGAGGTGACCATCGGCATGGCGAAGGACCGTATGGAGCAGCCGGACGCCGTGAACGGCTTCCTGCTCGACGGATTCCCGCGCAACGTCTCGCAGGCCGAGGCGCTCGACGTGATGCTCCAGGCCGAGGGCATGAAGCTCGACGCCGTCCTCGACCTGGAGGTCGAGGAGGACGAGGTCGTCAAGCGGATCGCCGGTCGGCGCATCTGCCGCAACGACTCCTCGCACGTCTTCCACGTGACGTACGCCCCGCCGAAGGCCGAGGGTGTCTGCGACACCTGCGGTGGCGAGCTGTACCAGCGCGGCGACGACTCCGAGGCCACGGTGCGCAACCGGCTCGAGGTCTACCACACGCAGACCGAGCCGATCATCGACTACTACAAGGCCCAGGGCCTGCTGGTGACCATCCCGGCCCTCGGTGAGGTCGCGGACGTCACGAAGCGCGCGATGGACGCCCTCAAGAAGTAGTAACCCTTTGTGTGCAGGTACGGCCGCGGTGTCCCCAGGGCATCGCGGCCGTACTGTTGAGAAGACCTGAACAACGCAGATCCGAAGGTGGAAGGCATTTCCCATGGTCCAGATCAAGACCCCCGAGCAGATCGCGAAGATGCGCGAGGCAGGGCTGGTCGTCGCCGCGATCCACGCTGCGACCCGTGAGGCGGCCGTGCCGGGCGCCACGACGCGGGATCTGGACATGGTGGCCCGCAAGGTCATCGCCGACGCCGGTGCCAAGTCGAACTTCCTCGGCTACGGCGGCTTCCCCGCGACGATCTGCACCTCGGTGAACGAGGTCGTCGTCCACGGCATCCCGGACGACAAGACGGTCCTCAAGGACGGCGACATCATCTCGATCGACGCCGGCGCGATCGTCGACGGCTGGCACGGCGACGCCGCGTACACCGCCTTCGTCGGCACCGGGCACGCCCCTGAGCTCGTGGAGCTGTCCCGGGTGACCGAGGAGTCCATGTGGGCCGGTATCGCCGCCATGAAGCTCGGCAACCGCCTCGTGGACATCTCCAAGGCGATCGAGACGTACATCAAGCGCCAGCCCCGCCCGTCCACCGGTGAGCACAGCCTCGGCAAGTTCGGGATCATCGAGGACTACGGCGGCCACGGCATCGGGACCGAGATGCACATGGATCCCCACCTGCTGAACTACGTCTCGCGCAAGCGGGGCAAGGGGATCAAGCTCGTGCCGGGCATCTGCCTGGCGATCGAGCCCATGGTCTCCCTGGGCACCGCCCAGACGGAGGTCCTTTCGGACGACTGGACGGTCATCACGACGGACGGCACCTGGTCCTCGCACTGGGAACACTCCATCGCACTGACGGAGGCCGGGCCCATCGTCCTGACCAGCCCGGACTGCGGCAAGGCGAAGCTGGCGGAGTACGGAGTCACCACGGCTCCGGACCCCCTCGGTTAATGATCTAGACTCTGGGGCAAACTTTCCGGATTCGTCTTTCTGGGTGCCCTGACGTAGACTGACTCGTCGGCTCTCGTGCACTTCCATGCCTGCATGGCGCACTGAGCCGATCAAGGTAGCCGATTCGAAAGGCGAAGCGTGGCCAAGAAGCAAGGTGCCATCGAAATCGAGGGCACCGTGATCGAGTCCCTCCCGAACGCGATGTTCAAGGTGGAACTCCAGAACGGTCACAAGGTCCTCGCGCACATCAGCGGCAAGATGCGTATGCACTACATCCGCATCCTCCCGGATGACCGGGTCGTTGTGGAGCTGTCTCCGTACGACCTGACGCGTGGCCGGATCGTCTACCGATACAAGTAGATCTTGCTCTCACTCCTGCCTGGGCATCCGTCCCGGTGCGGGTGGTGGCACTGACCCGGAGAACCTCACCAACATGAAGGTCAAGCCGAGCGTCAAGAAGATCTGCGACAAGTGCAAGGTGATCCGCCGTCACGGCCGGGTCATGGTCATCTGCGACAACCTGCGCCACAAGCAGCGCCAGGGCTGACGCACGCCGACCGACCTGCCTTCCGCAGTTCTTCGCGCGACGTAAGAAAACGTACATACGCAGAACCCGCCCAGCCCTGTACGGGGCCGGCGGTACCTCCGGCGGGGGCCGGGGACCCGGGCGTACCATCACCCACTTTCGGGTGGTCGGCGGTCGGGGTCGGTTCTGCTGAAGACCCCCGAACACACAGGAGCCATTGAATGGCACGCGTTTCCGGTGTTGACATCCCGCGCGAAAAGCGCGTGGAGATCGCACTCACCTACGTCTTCGGTATCGGGCGCACCCGGTCCAAGGAGATCCTCGCCTCCACCGGCGTGAACCCGAACACCCGCGTTCGTGACCTGGCCGAAGAGGACCTCGTCAAGATCCGCGAGTACGTGGACGCCAACCTCCGTACCGAGGGTGACCTCCGCCGCGAGATCCAGGGCGACATCCGCCGCAAGATCGAGATCCAGTGCTACCAGGGCATCCGCCACCGTCGTGGCCTGCCGGTGCACGGTCAGCGCACCAGCACCAACGCGCGTACCCGCAAGGGCCCGCGTCGCGCGATCGCCGGTAAGAAGAAGCCGGGCAAGAAGTAGTCCTGTTCAGCGGTCTTGCGCTGTAGGACCGACCACCTCCCGTAGGAGATTTAGATGCCCCCCAAGGGTCGTCAGGGCGCTGCCAAGAAGGTGCGCCGCAAGGAAAAGAAGAACGTCGCTCACGGGCACGCCCACATCAAGAGCACGTTCAACAACACCATCGTTTCGATCACCGACCCCTCGGGCAACGTGATCTCCTGGGCCTCCGCCGGCCACGTCGGCTTCAAGGGCTCGCGCAAGTCCACCCCCTTCGCCGCGCAGATGGCCGCCGAGTCGGCCGCCCGTCGCGCGCAGGAGCACGGCATGCGCAAGGTTGACGTCTTCGTGAAGGGTCCGGGCTCCGGCCGCGAGACCGCGATCCGCTCCCTCCAGGCCACCGGCCTCGAGGTCGGCTCGATCCAGGACGTCACCCCCACCCCGCACAACGGCTGCCGCCCGCCGAAGCGCCGCCGCGTCTGACGCAGCGGACGCACCTGTGCGTTCTTGAGTGTCCGGGCGGTACGACCCCTTCGGGGGACGTGCCGCCCGTACCCTTGCAGTAGCCGTACCCCTGGTACGGCATCCCGTCGGGCGTCAAATAGTGGGCGTCCACGAATGAAGGAACACAGACATGCTTATCGCTCAGCGTCCTTCGCTGACCGAAGAGGTCGTCGACGAGTACCGCTCGCGGTTCGTGATCGAGCCGCTGGAGCCGGGCTTCGGTTACACCCTCGGCAACTCCCTGCGCCGTACCCTCCTGTCCTCCATCCCGGGTGCCGCTGTCACCAGCATCCGCGTGGACGGCGTCCTGCACGAGTTCACCACCGTGCCGGGCGTCAAGGAAGACGTCACCGACATCATCCTCAACATCAAGCAGCTGGTCGTCTCCTCGGAGCACGACGAGCCGGTCGTGATGTACCTGCGCAAGCAGGGTCCCGGCCTGGTCACCGCTGCCGACATCGCGCCCCCGGCCGGTGTCGAGGTGCACAACCCGGACCTGGTCCTCGCCACGCTCAACGGCAAGGGCAAGCTGGAGATGGAGCTGACCGTCGAGCGCGGTCGCGGCTACGTCTCCGCCGTCCAGAACAAGCAGCTGGGCCAGGAGATCGGCCGCATCCCGATCGACTCCATCTACAGCCCGGTCCTCAAGGTCACCTACAAGGTCGAGGCGACCCGAGTCGAGCAGCGCACCGACTTCGACAAGCTGATCGTCGACGTCGAGACCAAGCAGGCCATGCGCCCGCGTGACGCCATGGCGTCCGCCGGTAAGACCCTGGTCGAGCTGTTCGGTCTGGCGCGCGAGCTCAACATCGACGCCGAGGGCATCGACATGGGCCCGTCCCCCACGGACGCCGCCCTGGCCGCCGATCTGGCGCTGCCGATCGAGGAGCTCGAGCTCACGGTCCGCTCGTACAACTGCCTCAAGCGCGAGGGCATCCACTCCGTGGGTGAGCTCGTCGCCCGCTCCGAGGCCGACCTGCTCGACATCCGCAACTTCGGTGCGAAGTCGATCGACGAGGTCAAGGCGAAGCTGGCCGGCATGGGCCTGGCCCTCAAGGACAGCCCGCCCGGATTCGACCCGACCGCCGCCGCCGACGCCTTCGGCGCCGACGACGACGCGGACGCCGGTTTCGTCGAGACCGAGCAGTACTGATCCATCCCGCCGCCGGCGGCCGAGGTCCGCGGACCGTGGTCGCCGGCCGGGCTTGGAACCAAGACTTTCCCGCGGCATCCGCCTCGGGGGAACTGACACCGGTACCTGACACGGCCGGTGCAGATATGAAGGAGTAACACCATGCCGCGTCCCGCAAAGGGTGCCCGTCTGGGCGGTTCCGCCGCGCACGAGAAGCACCTCCTCGCGAACCTCGCGAAGGCGCTCTTCGAGCACGGCCGCATCACCACCACCGAGGCCAAGGCCCGTCGCCTGCGTCCCTACGCCGAGCGTCTGGTCACCAAGGCCAAGAAGGGCGACATCCACAACCGTCGCCTGGTGCTGCAGACGATCACGGACAAGAGCATCGTGCACACGCTGTTCACCGAGATCGCCCCGCGCTACGAGAACCGCCCCGGTGGTTACACGCGCATCACCAAGATCGGCAACCGTCGTGGCGACAACGCCCCGATGGCCGTGATCGAGCTGGTCGAGGCCCTTACGGTCGCCCAGCAGGCCACCGGTGAGGCCGAGGCCGCCACCAAGCGCGCGGTCAAGGAGGCGGAGGCTGTCGAGACCCCCGCCGAGGAGACCAAGGAGGCCTGATCCCTCGGGATCACGCTTGCTTGAACGGCTCTGAACGGGCCCGCCCCCTTCCGGGGCGGGCCCGTTCTGCATATGGGTGCTTCTGAGAGGATCGGTCACGTGAGTGACGAGGTGGAACCCGGGCACGTCCGGGTGCGGCTGGACCTGAGCTACGACGGCAAGGACTTCTCCGGCTGGGCGAAGCAGCGCGTGCTGCGGACCGTCCAGGGCGAGCTGGAGTCGGCCCTGCGGACCGTGATGCGGCTGTCCGAGCCGGTCGAGCTGACCGTGGCCGGGCGGACCGACGCGGGGGTGCACGCCCGCGGGCAGGTCGCACAGTTCGACCTCGCCGAGGAGGTCTGGGCCGAGCACCACGACAAGCTGCTGCGCCGCCTCGCCGGCCGGCTGCCGCACGACGTACGGGTGTGGAAGGTCGCCGAGGCCCCCGAGGGCTTCAACGCGCGGTTCTCCGCGATCTGGCGCCGCTACGCCTACCGCGTCGGTGACCACCAGGGCGGCGTCGACCCGCTGCGCCGCGGGCACGTGCTGTGGCACCAGTGGCCGCTCGACGTGGACGCCATGAACGAGGCCGCGGCCCCGCTGCTCGGCGAGCACGACTTCGCCGCGTACTGCAAGAAGCGCGAGGGCGCCACGACCATCCGGACCCTCCAGCAGCTCAGCTGGGAGCGCGCCGAGGACGGGATCATCACCGCGACCGTCCGCGCCGACGCCTTCTGCCACAACATGGTCCGCTCGCTGGTGGGCGCGCTGCTGCACGTCGGCGACGGGCACCGGCCCACCGACTGGCCCGGCAAGGTGCTCGCGGCCGGCGTACGGGACTCCTCGGTGCACGTGGTCAAGCCGCACGGCCTGACCCTGGAGGAGGTCGGCTACCCGGCGGACGAGCTGCTGGCCGCCCGCAGCAAGGAAGCGCGCAACATGCGGACCCTGCCGGGCGCCGGCTGCTGCTGACCGCCCCCGCGGGCGTACGGCTAATCCGTTTGGGCGGATCGGCGCCGGACCGGGACAATGCCCGGCATGGGACATCTCGAAGCCAGCCACATGGAGTACTACCTTCCCGACGGGCGGGTACTGCTCCCTGACGTCTCCTTCCGCGTGGGGGAGGGGTCGGTCGCCGCGCTCGTCGGGGCGAACGGGGCCGGCAAGACCACCCTGCTGAAGATGATCTCCGGCGAGCTCCAGCCGCACGGCGGCGGCATCACCGTCTCCGGCGGCCTCGGCGTGATGTCGCAGTTCGTGGGCTCGGTGCGGGACGAGACGACCGTACGGGACCTGCTGGTCTCGGTGGCCCAGCCGCGCATCCGGGAGGCCGCGAAGGCCGTGGACCGCGCCGAGCAGCTGATCCTGACGGTGGACGACGAGGCCGCCCAGATGGCCTACGCGCAGGCGCTGAGCGACTGGGCGGACGTCCAGGGGTACGAGGCGGAGACGCTGTGGGACGTCTGCACCATGGCCGCGCTGGCGATCCCGTACGACACCGCGCAGTTCCGCGAGGTGCGCACGCTGTCCGGCGGTGAGCAGAAGCGGCTCGTGCTGGAGGCGCTGCTGCGCGGGCCCGACGAGGTGCTGCTGCTCGACGAGCCGGACAACTATCTGGACGTCCCCGGCAAGCGCTGGCTGGAGGAGCAGCTGAAGGCCACCCGCAAGACGGTGCTCTTCGTCTCCCACGACCGGGAGCTGCTGACCCAGGCGGCCGAGAAGATCATCAGCCTGGAGGCGAGCCCGACGGGCTCCGACGTCTGGGTGCACGGCGCGGGCTTCGCCACGTACCACGACGCCCGCAAGGAGCGCTTCGCGCGCTTCGAGGAGCTCAAGCGGCGCTGGGACGAGGAGCACGCGCGGCTGAAGGCGCTGGTGCTGCGGCTGCGCAACCAGGCCGCGAGCAGCCCCGACATGGCCTCGCGGTACCGGGCGATGCAGACCCGCTTCCAGAAGTTCGAGGAGGCCGGCCCGCCGCCGGAGCCGCCGCGCGAGCAGGACATCAGGATGCGCCTCAAGGGCGGGCGGACCGGCGTGCGCGCCCTGACCGTGGAGAACCTGGAGCTGACCGGCCTGATGAAGCCCTTCTCCCTGGAGGTCTTCTACGGGGAGCGGGTCGCGGTCCTCGGCTCGAACGGCTCGGGCAAGTCGCACTTCCTGCGCCTGATGGCGGGCGAGGACGTCAAGCACACGGGTACGTGGAAGCTGGGCGCGCGGGTGGTTCCCGGCCATTTCGCGCAGACCCACGCGCACCCGGAGCTGTTCGGGCGGACCCTCGTCGACATCCTGTGGACGGAGGCGGCCAAGCCGCTGGGGCAGGCGATGGGCGCCCTGCGCCGGTACGAGCTGGAGCGCCAGGGCGACCAGCCGTTCGAGAAGCTCTCGGGCGGGCAGCAGGCGCGCTTCCAGATCCTGCTGTTGGAGCTGGCGGGCACCACGGCGCTGCTGCTGGACGAGCCGACGGACAACCTGGACCTGGAGTCGGCGGAGGCCCTGCAGGACGGTCTGGAGGCGTACGACGGCACTGTGCTGTGCGTCACGCACGACCGGTGGTTCGCGCGCACATTTGACCGTTACCTGGTCTTCGGTTCGGACGGTGTTGTGCGGGAGACTCAGGAACCCGTCTGGGACGAACGTAGAGTCGAACGCAAGCGCTAGGGGGGAGACCGACCGTCGACCCCTCGGTCGAGTGAGGGGCAGGCGTCGTGGGGCTGCGGCCTAGCATCTGGCTGATGAAGTGGGAGAACCAGGGCGTCAGGAACCGGGGCGCCGGGGACGGGGGCGACGGGGACGGGGCGACGGGGGTCGGGGGGACCGGCAGCAGGCTGATCGACTGGTTGCTGCAGCCGGCCGCCCGGTCCTGGCAGGTGGTCTCCCTCGCGGTGCTCCTCGGGATCGCCGTCTCCACGAGCCTGCGGGCGAACTGGGGCTCCGACAACGCGTTCGTGGTCAAGGCCGCGGAGACGTTGCTGGCGGGCGGGTCCCCGTACGAGGACAAGCGCTTCCTCTATCTGCCCAGTGCCGTGCTCATGGCGGTTCCGGAGGCCCTGCTGCCGCGTGAGGTGTTGCGGTGGGTGCTGCCGCTCGGGATGTCGGGGCTGCTGGGCGTCGGCTGGCTGGCCGCGCTGCGGATGTTCGCGGTGCCGCTGCGCTCGCGCCTCGCCGTCGGCGGTCTCGCGGTGTTCGCCCTCCTCTACAAGCCGTACATCAACCTCGTGCTGATCGGGAACTGGACCGCCATCTCGGCGGCCGCCCTGCCCGTGGCGCTGCTGCTCGCCCACCGGAGCAGGTGGGGGTCGGCCGGGCTGGTGGTGGGGCTCGCGATCGCGTGCAAGCCGATGCTGGTGCCCCTGGGGCTGCTCTTCCTGGTCGCCCGGCGGTGGCGCGCTCTGGCCGCGGCCGTGCTGGTGCCGCTGGGGTTCTCGCTGGCCGGCGCGCTGGTGATGCCGAGCCCGTCGCTGTTCTTCACCAAGACCCTGCCCTTCCTGCTCCACGGGCAGGACTCGTACGCGCTGCCGTGGGACGCCTCGCCGATCGCCGTGCTGCCACGGCTGGGCGTGCCCGCGTCGGTGGCGGTGCCGGTGGCCTTCGCCGGGGCCTGCGCGGGTCTGTGGGCGGCCTGGGTGCGGTGGCGGCGGGAGGACACCGACGGAGGTGAGCTGCGCCTGGTGGAGACGGCCTGCATGGTGATGCTCGCCGCATTCCTGGTGTCGCGGCCGTCCTTCGACCACTACCTGCTGGTGGTCCTGCCGCTGCTGATGGCCTCGGTGGTGCGGTCGGACTCGGCGGCGCGTTCGCCCTGGTTCTGGGCGGTGCTGGGGCCCCAGGTGGCGGGCGTTCCGTGGCCGTCCGAGCTGGAGGCCAAGCGGCGGGCGTTCAAGGACTGCGCCACCCTGTGCGGGCTCATGATCGTGCTGGCGTGTCGTGCGGTGCGCTCCGGGCGGGTTACTCTGGAGCTCGTAACAACTGCGGGGTCCCCACCCAGGACCGAACCGGAGTGCGCCGCGACGCCAGCAGAATCGGCATCGCGGACCGCGTTTTGACCCGTACGGGTCTGCTTGGGTATCCTGCTGGTTTGTTATGCGTATTGGCTTTCTCATTCTCACGTGAAAGGGCCTTGCGCCGGTCCACCGGACCGATGACCAGCAGTTCACACGGGTTGCGTCCCCGTTGTGAATGAGGGCTGTCGTGATCGTCCGTGGTGACCCTGTCAGGACCTTCCCGTTGGGGCTTGCGCCCTTGGGATACCACCACCGAAGAAGCGAAGGCATACGCGTGCGTACGTTCAGCCCCAAGCCCGGCGACATCTCGCGCCAGTGGCTCGTCATCGACGCCCAGGACGTTGTCCTCGGCCGTCTGGCGACCCAGGCCGCAGCTCTCCTGCGCGGCAAGCACAAGCCGACTTACGCCCCCCACATGGACATGGGCGACTTCGTCATCATCGTCAACGCCGACAAGGTTCACCTGTCCGGCAACAAGGCGTCGCAGAAGATGGCGTACCGCCACTCCGGCTACCCGGGCGGTCTCCGCTCCGTGCGCTACGACGACCTCCTGGCGAACAACCCGGAGAAGGCCGTCGAGAAGGCCATCAAGGGCATGCTCCCCAAGAACACCCTGGGCCGTCAGATGCTCTCGAAGCTGAAGGTCTACTCGGGCGATGTGCACCCCCACGCTGCTCAGCAGCCGGTGCCGTTCGAGATCACCCAGGTCGCGCAGTAGTTCCGGCCACCCCCTAAGACGTAGAAAATTCTGAGGAGCATCGTGGCCGAGACCACCGCCGAGACGACCCCCGTCGAAGAGTTCGAGGGCAACGTCGAGGAGTACACCACCGAGTCGGACGTCGTCGTCGAGGGCGACTACACCTCCGAGTCCCTTGCCGGCCGCTTCGGCGACCCCCAGCCGGCCGCCGGCCTGGGCCGTCGCAAGAACGCCATCGCCCGCGTCCGGATCGTTCCGGGCACCGGCAAGTGGAAGATCAACGCCCGCACCCTTGAGGACTACTTCCCCAACAAGGTGCACCAGCAGGAAGTCAACGAGCCCTTCAAGCTCCTCGAGCTCGACGGTCGCTACGACGTCATCGCCCGCATCTCGGGTGGCGGCGTGTCCGGCCAGGCCGGCGCCCTGCGCCTCGGCGTGGCCCGTGCGCTGAACGAGGCGGACGTGGACAACAACCGCCCGGCGCTGAAGAAGGCCGGCTTCCTCTCCCGCGACGACCGTGCGGTCGAGCGCAAGAAGGCCGGTCTCAAGAAGGCCCGTAAGGCTCCGCAGTACAGCAAGCGTTAATCTGCGCCTGCTGTTCTGCAACGAAACCGCCCCGGCAGCACTCTCTGTGCTGTCGGGGCGGTTCGTTTACCGCCACAAGCGGCAAATACCTGTCACAAGCGGTCATACGCGAAGCGGAAACTCGGGAGGACAACAGTGGGACGACTCTTCGGGACGGACGGTGTACGCGGCGTTGCCAACGCGGATCTGACGGCGGAGCTCGCGCTCGGCCTCTCCGTGGCGGCTGCCCACGTACTCGCCGAGGCGGGCACCTTCGAAGGCCACCGGGCGACCGCCGTGGTCGGCCGGGATCCCCGCGCCTCCGGCGAATTCCTGGAGGCCGCGGTCGTGGCCGGCCTCGCGAGCGCGGGCGTGGACGTCCTGCGCGTCGGTGTGCTGCCCACCCCGGCGGTGGCGTATCTCACCGGTGCGCTGGGCGCCGACCTCGGCGTGATGCTCTCGGCCAGCCACAACGCCATGCCCGACAACGGCATCAAGTTCTTCGCGCGCGGCGGCCACAAGCTCGCCGACGAGCTGGAGGACCGCATCGAGTCGACCTACGAGCAGCACCGCACCGGCGCGCCCTGGGACCGACCCACCGGCTCCGGCGTCGGCCGCGTCTCCGACTACACCGAGGGCTTCGACCGGTACGTCGCCCACCTCATCGGTGTCCTCCCGAACCGCCTCGAAGGCCTGAAGGTCGTCCTGGACGAGGCCCACGGCGCGGCCGCGTACGTCTCGCCCGAGGCCTTCACCCGGGCCGGCGCGGAGATCGTCACGATCGGCGCCGAGCCCAACGGCCTCAACATCAACGACGGCTGCGGCTCCACCCACCTCGGCCTGCTCAAGGCGGCCGTGGTCGAGCACGGCGCCGACTTCGGCATCGCGCACGACGGCGACGCCGACCGCTGCCTGGCCGTGGACGCCTCCGGCGAGGAGATCGACGGCGACCAGATCCTCGCCGTGCTGGCCCTCGCCATGCGCGAGGCCGGCCAGCTGCGCGAGAACACCGTGGTCGGCACCGTGATGTCCAACCTGGGCTTCAAGCTGGCCATGGAGGGCGAGGGCATCCAGGTCGTGCAGACCGGGGTCGGCGACCGCTACGTGCTGGAGTCGATGAAGCAGAACGGCTACGCGCTCGGCGGCGAGCAGTCCGGCCACGTGATCATCCTCGACCACGCGACGACCGGCGACGGCACGCTGACCGGCCTGCTGCTCGCGGCGCGCGTCGCGGCCACCGGCAAGTCCCTCGCCGAGCTGGCGGGCGTCATGCAGCGGCTGCCGCAGGTGCTCGTCAACGTTCCCGACGTGGACAAGTCCCGCGTCACCACCTCCGCCGAGCTGGCGGCGGCGGTCGCCGACGCCGAGCGCGAGCTGGGCACCACGGGACGGGTGCTGCTGCGTTCGTCCGGCACGGAGCCGCTCGTACGGGTGATGGTCGAGGCCGCCGACATCGAGCAGGCCCGCTCGATCGCCGGCCGCCTCGCGGACGTCGTGAAGTCCGCGCTCGGCTAGGCCCTGCTAGAGCCCGCTGCCCGGCCTGTGTGGCGCACCCGGTTTCCGGATCATCCGGCTCTCCTGGGTGCGCCACAGCAGTTTCCAGCAGATGAGGGTGAGCGTCCCGGAGAGGATGATGCCGCCCAGGTTCACGGCCAGCTGCACGGCCGAGCCCCACATCTGGGAGAAGTCGCCGTAGCTGAGGGCCACCGCCGCGTTCGCGCCCGCCGGGACGGTGGTGACGGAGATCGCCACGCCCACCAGCGCACCGGCCTTCGCCGAGGTCAGCGACAGCATGCCGGCCACACCGGCGAGCAGCGCCACGACGAAGGAGAACGGGTCGGGCTGCCAGATGAAGCTGGTGTTCGGCCGGGGATTCTCCAGCATTCCCTCCTGGAACAACCCGAGCGCGTTCATCCCCAGACTGAAGACCGTCGTCGCCACGATCGCCGCCGTGAAGCCGATGAACAGCGCGAAGAGCGAGCGGCCGGCCAGCCTGCGACGGCGCTGCACCAGGCCGGTACAGATACCGGCGAGCGGGCCGAACTCCGGGCCGACCGCCATGGCGCCCACGATCAGGATCGCGTTGTCCAGGACCACACCGCAGGCCGCGATCATCGTCGCCACGATCATGAAGGCGGCGTAGGTGATCGTGAGGGTGGACTCCTCGTGCGTCGACTCGGCCAACTGCTCCCAGACCACGGCGTCGGCGGCCTCGCCCGGCGCTTCCTCCTCGGCGTCGTCGGCGCGTCTGGAGATGGACAGGTCGATGTTCTCCACGGCGATCGAGCCGGTCTGATCGATACCGAGGTGGCGCATCGCCTGCAGGAGCTCGTCCGCCGCCTCGCGGGCGACGTCGCACAGGACGAGATCGCCCTCGGGGTCGCGGGCGGCGCCGGGCAGCACGACCAGATGGGTGGTTCCGACCGTCCGGTCGATCAGCGCCACCACCTGCTCGGTGAGGTGATGGGGGGTGATCATCCGCAGATGCAGCATTTTCGCACCCTAGCGACTGCGCGCTAGAGCTTGCGGAGGCTCAGCTTCTGCACCTTGTGATCGGGCCCCTTGCGGACGACGAGGGTGGCCCGGCCGCGGGTGGGCGCCACGTTCTCCAGCAGGTTGGGGCGGTTGATCGTCCGCCACATCGTCTGCGCGTACTCCATGGCCTCCTCCTCGGAGACCTGGGTGTACTTGCGGAAGTACGAGAAGGGGTTCTGGAACGCGGTCGCGCGCAGCTTCCGGAACCGGTTCAGGTACCAGCGCTCGATGTCCTCGGGGCGGGCGTCCACGTACACGCTGAAGTCGAAGTAGTCGGCGAGGGCGACGCGGGTACGGCCGTCGGTACCGGGGAGGGCCGGCTGGAGCACGTTGAGGCCCTCGACGATGAGGATGTCCGGGCGGCGGACGACGAGCTCCTCACCGGGGACGATGTCGTAGATCAGGTGCGAGTAGACCGGGGCCCGGACCTCGTCCTTGCCGGCCTTGATGTCGGCGACGAAGCGGGTGAGCGCGCGGCGGTCGTAGGACTCCGGGAACCCCTTGCGGGAGGTCAGCCCACGCCGCTGGAGCTCCTTCATCGGGTACAGGAAGCCGTCGGTGGTGACCAGTTCCACGCGCGGGTGCTCGGGCCAGCGGGCCAGCAGGGCCTGCAGCAGGCGGGCCACGGTGGACTTGCCGACGGCGACCGAGCCGGCGACCCCTATGACGAAGGGGGTGCCCTGTTGGGCGCCGTGCCCGTTGCCCGCGTCGCCGAGGAAGGTGTTGAGGGTGCCGCGGAGGTTGCTGGTGGCGCCGACGTAGAGGTTGAGGAGCCGGGACAGCGGCAGGTAGACGTCGCGGACCTCGTCGAGGTCGATGACGTCGCCGAGGCCGCGCAGCCGCTCCACCTCGTCGGCGGTCAGCGGGAGCGGGGTCCGCTCCCGTAGCGCGCTCCACTCGGCGCGGGTGAGGTCGACGTAGGGCGAGGCCTCGGGGCCCCGGCGGTGTCCGGGGCGTGTGGGGTGCCCGTCCCGGCCGGTGCGCTCCGTTGCGTTGTCCGGCGTGTTGCTTCGTGGCGGCGAAGTGATCACACCGCCATTGTCGGGGCTCCGGGGCGGTTGTGGGTGGTGTGGTCGGTCACGTGCCGGACCACAGGGACGGCTACCGGACCAGGGCCCGGCCCGTGGGCGTGAGGTTGTACGCGCACTGGTTGCGATTGGAAATTCTTGGGGTCTCGTCCGGGTCACGATCGGCGGCGAACGCCGCCCCGGGCCACGCGGTGATCGATTGGCCCGTACATTGTTGATCATCGCAGCCATACCCACGCCCCCGCTTCGGGGGCGCGGTTCGGGCTGCCCTTTCGCAGCCGTCTCCATGGGGGAGTCTTCTCGTGCGCAACACTCTCGTCCGTCGTACCGTCCTGACCGCGTCCGCGGTGTCCCTGGCCCTGCTGGCGACCGCCTGCGGCTCCGACAAGAAGGACGACGCCAAGGCGGACGCCAAGCCGTCCGGGGCCTCCTCCGCTCCCGCCGCGACCAAGGGCAAGACGGACGCCGAGCTGGCGCCCCTCCTGCTGACCCAGGCCGAGGCCCCCAAGGACAGCCTCGTCAAGGCGCCCTCCGCGGACCAGCTCAAGAACCTCGCGGCCACCACCGACAAGGCCGAGTGCAAGCCGCTGGGCCAGGCCGCGTCGATGGAGCCCCAGGGCACCTCCACCGGTGTGGCCCGCACCCAGGTCGGCGGTACCTCCGGCAAGGCGGCCGACCCCAACGCCTCGGAGGCGGACAAGCTGAAGGCCGGCCTCGAGATGCTCACCGGCGCCACCGGCACCTCGGTGACCCTGACCTCCTACGACGGCAAGGGCGCCGAGGAGGCGTTCGCCGCCTTCAAGAAGGCGGGCACCGCCTGCGCGGGCGGGTACACGATGACGCAGGACGGCGAGACCCTCAAGGTCAACAAGGTCGTCGCGGGCGACGCCGTCACGGCCGGCGACGAGTCCGTCTCCTTCCTGGCGGACTTCGGTGACGCCGAGATGCCGATGGCCGGCCAGGTGGTCATGGTGCGCAAGGGCAACACCCTCGCCACGTTCTCGGTGCAGAACATGGGCGGCAAGCCGGTGCTCTCGAAGGAGATCGTCGAGGCGCAGGTCAAGAAGCTCGGCTGACGCCTGCCCGAAGACACGTCAACCCGCCCCGGCGCACGCGCCGGGGCGGCTTTTTCGTCTTGTTCCGCTACGGGGCGGACAGCCAACTACGGCGTACGCTGCGGCCTATGTGCGGAATTGTGGGTTACGTGGGAGCGCAGTCGGCGCTCGATGTGGTCATCGCCGGACTCAAGCGGCTGGAGTACCGCGGCTACGACTCGGCCGGGGTCGCCGTGCTCGCGGACGGCGGTCTGGCGGCCGTCAAGAAGGCCGGGAAGCTGGTCAATCTGGAGAAGGAGCTGGTCGGGCACCCGCTGCCGTCCGGTTCCACGGGGCTCGGGCACACCCGATGGGCGACCCACGGCGGCCCCACCGACGCCAACGCCCACCCGCACCTCGACAATTCGGGGCGCGTCGCCGTCGTGCACAACGGCATCATCGAGAACTTCGCCGCGCTGCGGGCCGAGCTGGCCGAGCGCGGACACCGCCTGGAGTCCGAGACGGACACCGAGGTCGTCGCGCACCTGCTGGCGGAGCAGTTCTCGGCCACCGGCGATCTCGCGGAAGCCATGCGGCAGGTGTGCCGGCGGCTGGAAGGCGCCTTCACCCTCGTCGCCGTGCACGCCGACGAGCCCGACGTGGTCGTCGGCGCCCGCCGGAACTCGCCCCTGGTGGTCGGCGTCGGAGAGGGCGAGAACTTCCTCGCCTCGGACGTGGCCGCGTTCATCGCCCACACCCGGTCCGCGATCGAGCTGGGGCAGGACCAGGTCGTCGAGCTCCGCCGCGAGGGCGTCACGGTGACCAACTTCGACGGCACCGCCGCGACCGTGCGGGCGTACCACGTGGACTGGGACGCCTCGGCGGCCGAGAAGGGCGGCTACGACTACTTCATGCTCAAGGAGATCGCCGAGCAGCCGAAGGCCGTCGCCGACACCCTCCTGGGCCGGATCGACGCGAGCGGCTCGCTGACCCTGGACGAGGTACGCATCCCCGTCTCGGTGCTCAGGGAGGTCGACAAGGTCGTGATCGTGGCGTGCGGTACGGCGTACCACGCGGGCATGATCGCGAAGCTGGCCATCGAGCACTGGACCCGCATCCCGTGCGAGACGGAGCTGGCGAGCGAGTTCCGCTACCGCGACCCGATCCTGGACCAGCGGACGCTGGTCGTCGCGATCTCGCAGTCCGGCGAGACCATGGACACCCTGATGGCGCTGCGCCACGCGCGCGAGCAGGGCGCCAAGGTGCTGGCCATCTGCAACACGAACGGGTCGACGATCCCGCGCGAGTCGGACGCCGTGCTCTACACGCACGCCGGTCCCGAGGTGGCCGTCGCCTCGACGAAGGCCTTCCTGACCCAGCTGGTGGCCTGCTACCTGGTCGCGCTCTACCTCGGCCAGGTCCGGGGTACGAAGTGGGGCGACGAGATCGAGGCCGTCATCCGCGAACTGTCGGACATCGCCGCGGCCGTGGACACGGTCCTGGAGACCATGGAGCCGGTACGGGAACTCGCGCGCTCCCTCGCCGACAAGAACACCGTGCTGTTCCTGGGCCGGCACGTCGGATACCCGGTGGCGCTGGAGGGCGCGCTCAAGCTTAAGGAGCTGGCGTACATGCACGCCGAGGGCTTCGCGGCGGGCGAGCTCAAGCACGGGCCGATCGCGCTGATCGAGAAGGACCTGCCGGTGGTGGTGGTCGTGCCGTCGCCGCGCGGCCGGTCTGTGCTCCACGACAAGATCGTCTCGAACATCCAGGAGATCCGGGCGCGCGGGGCGCGGACCATCGTGATCGCGGAGGAGGGCGACGAGGCGGTCGTCCCGTACGCCGACCACCTGATCCGGATCCCGGCGACGCCGACGCTGCTCCAGCCGCTGGTGGCGACGGTTCCGCTGCAGGTGTTCGCGTGCGAGCTGGCGACGGCGCGCGGCAACGAAGTGGATCAGCCGCGTAACCTCGCCAAGTCGGTGACCGTGGAGTAGTAGGCGGCTGGAGTTGTCGTTGTGATTATCGGCGTCGGGATCGACGTAGCGGAGATCGAGCGGTTCGGCGCGGCACTGGAGCGCACCCCGAACCTGGCCGGGCGGCTGTTCGTCGACGCCGAGTTGACGCTGCCGAGCGGCGAGCGGCGCGGGGTCGCCTCGCTCGCCGCGCGGTTCGCCGCCAAGGAGGCCCTCGCCAAGGCGCTGGGCGCGCCCGCCGGGCTGCTGTGGACCGACGCCGAGGTGTACGTCGAGGACAGCGGACAGCCCCGGCTGCGGGTGTCCGGGACGGTCGAGGCGCGGGCGCTGGAGCTGGGCGTCAAGTCCTGGCACATCTCGCTCAGCCACGACGCCGGTGTCGCCTCCGCCGTGGTGATCGCAGAAGGGTAGGGGCAGTCCGTGCGTACTGCTTACAGCATGGAGACCGTACGGGCCGCCGAGCGGGAGCTGATGGCCCGGCTGCCCGAAGGCGCCCTGATGCAGCGGGCGGCGGCCGGCCTCGCCGCCGCCTGCGCCGGGCTGCTGCGGCGGGCCCGGGGCGGGGTGTACGGGGCCCGGGTCGTGCTGCTCGTCGGCCCCGGGGACAACGGCGGCGACGCGCTGTACGCGGGCGCCCGGCTGGCCCGGCGCGGGGCCGGGGTGACGGCCGTGCCGATGGACCCCGAGCGGATGCACCCGGGCGGGCTGGCCGCGCTGCGGGCCGCCGGGGGACGGGTGGAACGGGCCGTACCGCAGCGGGCGGACCTCGTACTGGACGGGCTGCTCGGGATCGGCGGCAAGGGCGGGCTGCGCCCGGCGGCCGCGACCCTGGTGGAGCGGATCCCGCCGGGGGTCCCCGTGGTCGCGGTGGACCTGCCGAGCGGGGTGGACGCGGACACCGGGGAGGTGGCGGGGCCGGCCGTGACCGCCGAGGTGACGGTGACCTTCGGGGCGTACAAGCCCGGCCTGCTGATCGACCCCGGGGCCTCGCGGGCGGGCGCGGTGCACCTCGTGGACATCGGGCTGGAACTCCCGTCGCCGCAGGTGCAGGCGCTGCAGCACGCGGATGTGGCGGGGCTGCTGCCGGAGCCGACGGCGACGAGCGACAAGTACCGGCGGGGTGTGGTCGGGATCGTCGCCGGGTCCGCCCAGTACCCCGGCGCGGCGGTGCTCGCCGTGGCGGGAGCGCTGCGCGGCGGCGCGGGTGCGGTGCGGTACGTGGGGCCGGCGGCCGTCCAGGAGGCGGTGCTCGCCCGCTACCCCGAGACGCTGATCGGGCCCGGCCGGGTGCAGGCGTGGGTGGTCGGCCCGGGGCTGGGTGCGGGGCGCGCGGGGGAGGTCGCGGAACTGCTGGCGGGGGACACGGCGGTGCTGGTCGACGCGGACGGGCTGCGCGGACTGGACCCGGCGGCGCTGCGGGCCCGGACGGCCCCCACCCTGCTGACCCCGCACGCGGGGGAGGCGGCCGCGCTGCTGGGGGTGGAGCGGAAGGCGGTGGAGGCGGGCCGGCTGGACGCGGTAAGGACGCTGGCGCGGCGGTACGGGGTGGCCGTGCTGCTGAAGGGCTCGACGACACTGGTCGCCTCCGGCGGGGAGACCGCCGTTCGGGTGAACCCGACGGGCACCCCGTGGCTGGCCACCGCGGGCAGCGGTGACGTGCTGTCCGGGCTGGCCGGGTCGCTCCTGGCCGGCGGGCTGTCCGGGGCCGACGCGGGCGCGGTGGGCGCGTACCTCCACGGCCTGGCGGCGCGCCGCGTCGGTGGCCCCCTGCTGGCCCACCAGGTCGCCGAAGCCCTCCCGGAAGCCTGGCGCGACACCCGCCACCCCTGACCCCGCCGGGGCCGCGCGCCTCACAGACCGGGGCTCCGCCCGGGACCCCGCGCCTCAACGCCGGCGGGGCTGAATCGCCGGCCGCGCCGACCAGCCGGACGACATGCGCCCCCGGTACGCCCAGCCCCCGCAGGGCCCGGCGGGGGTTCTGAGAGACTGACCCCGATGAACGAGACAGCGACGCGCGTGTACGCCGAGATCGATCTTGACGCCGTACGGGCGAACGTGCGCGCACTGCGCGAGCGGGCGCCCCGAGCCGAGTTGATGGCCGTGGTCAAGGCGAATGCCTATGGGCACGGGGCCCTGGAGTGCGCCAAGGCCGCCCAGGAGGCCGGAGCCACCTGGCTCGGTACCGCCACGCCCGACGAGGCCCTCGCGCTCCGCGCCGCCGGGATCCAGGGGCGCCTGATGTGCTGGCTCTGGACCCCGGGCGGGCCCTGGCGGGAGGCCGTCGAGGCCGACATCGACGTCTCCGTCAGCGGAATGTGGGCCCTCGACGAGGTGCGCGGGGCCGCCCGTGCGGCCGGCCGCACCGCGCGCATCCAGCTCAAGGCCGACACCGGCCTCGGCCGCAACGGCTGCCAGCCCGCCGACTGGGAGGCGCTGGTCGCAGCGGCCGTCGCCGCCCAGGCCGAGGGAACCGTCCAGGTCACCGGCGTCTGGTCGCACTTCGCCTGCGCCGACGAGCCCGGGCACCCCTCGATCCAGCTCCAGCTGGCCGCCTTCCGCGACATGCTCGCGTACGCCGAGAAGGAGGGCGTCGAGCCCGAGGTCCGGCACATCGCCAACTCGCCGGCCACCCTCACCCTGCCCGAGTCGCACTTCGACCTGGTGCGCTGCGGGTTGGCCGTCTACGGGGTCTCGCCCGCCCCCGAGCTCGGCACCCCGGCCCAGCTGGGCCTGCGGCCCGCGATGACCCTCAAGGCCTCCCTCGCGCTGGTCAAGACGGTCCCCGCCGGGCACGGGGTGAGCTACGGCCACCACTACGTCACCGACGCCGAGACGAACCTCGCGCTGATCCCGGCCGGCTACGCCGACGGCATCCCGCGGCAGGCCTCCGGCCTCGGCCAGGTGCTCGTCGGCGGCAAGATCCGCCAGGTCGCCGGGCGCGTCGCGATGGACCAGTTCGTGGTCGACTTGGGAGAGGACCACGCCCGCGCGGGTGACCAGGCCGTCATCTTCGGGGACGCGGAGCGCGGTGAACCGACCGCCGAGGACTGGGCACGAGCGGCGCACACGATCGCGTATGAGATCGTCACCCGTATCGGTGCACGTGTACCCCGGGTGTACCTGGGCGGCTGAGCGGAGTGAGGGCGGCGGCGTGAGCGAGAACTGGCGCAAGGCCGGCTGGGCAGGCGCCGCCATCGGCGTGATAGCCGCGGGCGCGGCGGCCGGTGTCGCGGTCGAACGGATCACCGTCGGGCGCGGCATGCGGATGAAGGCACGCCTCGCCCTCGACGCGGCCGGGGACTACGGGTCCCTGCGCGGTGCCGAGGGGATCTGCCGGGCCGAGGACGCCACCGAGCTCTACTACGAGGTCGACGAGCTCCCCGAGGACGGCAAGCGGCGGCGGCTGCGGCGCAAGGCCGAACCCCAGGCCACCGTCGTCTTCTGTCACGGCTACTGCCTCGGCCAGGACTCCTGGCACTTCCAGCGGGCCGCCCTGCGCGGCGTGGTCCGCGCGGTCTACTGGGACCAGCGCAGCCACGGCCGCAGCGCCCGCGGCCTCGCCCAGGCCGACGGCGAGCCGGTGAGCATCGACCAGCTCGGCCGGGACCTCAAGGCCGTCATCGACGCGACCGCCCCCGAGGGGCCGCTGATCCTGGTGGGTCACTCGATGGGCGGAATGACCATCATGGGATTCGCGGAGCAGTACCCCGAGCTCGTCCGCGACCGCGTCGTCGGAGTCGCCCTGGTCGGCACGTCCAGCGGCCGGCTCGACGAGGTGACCTACGGGCTTCCGGCCGTCGGCATGGGGGCCGTGCGCCGGCTCCTGCCGGGCGTGCTCAAGGCGCTCGGCTCGCAGGTGGAGCTGGTGGAGAAGGGCCGGCGGGCCACCGCGGACCTCTTCGCCGGAATGATCAAGATGTACTCGTTCGGCTCCCGGGACGTGGACCCGGGCGTCGCGCGGTTCGCGGAGCGGCTGATCGAGGCCACGCCCATCGACGTGGTCGCCGAGTTCTACCCGGCCTTCCAGACCCACGACAAGACCTCCGCGCTCCAACTGTTCGCGGACCTTCCGGTCACGGTCATCGCCGGGGACACGGACATGATCACCCCGGCCGCGCACAGCGTCGCCATCAAGGAGGCGCTCCCCGGCGCCGACCTCGTGGTCCTGGAGTCCACCGGGCACCTGATGATGCTGGAACGCCCGGAGACCGTGACGCGGCTGCTCACCGAGCTGCTGGTGCGCACCGGGGCGGCGGCCGTCCCCGCAGCGACTAACGTTGGCGGGCATGGAAGAAGTACCGCTGGAAGCACAGCGCAGCCAGGCGCCGGCACCTGAGGCCGCGGCCGGCGCGGAGACCCGGATCACCATCGACTCCCCGGACGCCATGCAGGAGTTGGGCCGCGGGATCGCCGCCCTGCTGCGCCCCGGCGACCTCGTCCTGCTGACCGGCGAGCTGGGCGCGGGCAAGACGACGCTCACCCGGGGCCTCGGCGAGGGCCTGGGCGTGCGCGGGGCCGTCACCTCGCCGACCTTCGTGATCGCCCGTGTGCACCCCTCGCTGACCGGCGGACCGGCGCTGGTGCACGTGGACGCGTACCGCCTGGGCGGCGGGCTGGACGAGATGGAGGACCTGGACCTCGACGTCTCGCTGCCCGAGTCCGTGGTCGTCGTGGAATGGGGCGACGGCAAGGTGGAGGAGCTCTCCGACGACCGGCTGCACGTGGTGATCGCGCGGGCGGTCGGCCACGAGGAGGTCCTGGACGACGTACGGGAGGTCGTGGTGCGCGGGGTCGGGGAGCGCTGGAGCGCCGGCGCCGGACTCGACGCCCTGGCCGGGGCCCTCTCGGAGTAAACGTACCGACAACTCGTCGGCAAGATATTGCGCTGTCGGCGGCCCTCGTGGTGACATGGTACCGAGAGTTTCTTAGGTATGCCTAAGTACGGTGTCCCGGGTCCAGGAGGCAGCCATGTCGGCACCAGCAGGAGCACATCGCGAACCCCGCCCGTCCACCGTCTCCATGTGGACGCTCCTCGCCGCCGGCGTGGCCGCCACCGCCGTCTCGACGCCACCCGCGCGGGAGTACGGCACCGGCCCCGCCGGGCCGGTGGACACCGCACACGAAGAGGCCGCTCCGGAGTCCGAAGCGGCCTGAGGGGCGTCCTGGGGGTGTCCGCGGGCGTCCGGGGCGGCCCGGCGCCTCACCCGGTCGGGTGAACGAGCGGGCGCCCCGCCCGTGATCCGTCAGCGGTCCGTCAGGGGACGACGACGACCTTCGCCGCGATCGTCGCGAACGCCCACATCGCGTCGCCGTCGGCACGGGTCATCCGGATGCCGCCGGTCTTCTTGTTCGGGTCGGGCTCCGGCAGCGCGCCGTCCGTGCGGGCGCTGAAACCGACCGCCACGCCCTCCGTGCTCGCGAACCGCACGACGTGCTCGATCGGCACGCCGTCCGAGCCGGTGACCGAACCCGAGCGCGAACCGACCGTGTAGCTGCCCGGCTTCGGGTGCACCGTGCTCGGCATCACCGTGAACGACTTCGGCGGCTGCGCGGGGTCGCCCACCAGCCACACCCGCTTCTGACCCACCGAGTACACGACGCGCACCCCGGTGCCGGAACCCTCGGGCACGGCCACCGGCTTCGCCGGATCCTGCTTGGCGGCCGGGCTCGCGGCGGGGGCCGGCTCCTGCGCGACCGCCTTCGGAGGGTGCGCGGGCGCCGTGGCGGAAGCCTGGTAGCCGAGGAAGCCGACGACGGCCACTGCCGCGGCGGTGAGCCCGGCCACGATTCCCGAGCTGCTGCGTGCCACCTTGCTCCACCTTTCCGCGCCGACCGATACCACGTCAGGTACCCCGTCGAAAGGTAGCAGCCGCCCTGCTGCGAGACCGGCCGCAAGGGGTGCGGCCGCCGGAGTCGTAGGCTGTTCGCGTGCTCTTGCTCGCCGTAGATACCGCCACGCCCGCCGTCACCGTCGCCCTGCACGACGGTGAGTCCGTCGTCGCCGAGTCGAACCAGGTCGACGCCCGCCGCCACGGGGAGCTCCTGCTGCCCTCCGTGGACAAGGTCCTCGCCGAGGCCGGGGTCACGCTCGAAGCCGTCACCGGCGTCGTCGTCGGTGTCGGCCCCGGCCCCTACACCGGGCTGCGCGTCGGCCTCGTCACCGCCTCCACCTTCGCCGCCGTGCTGGGCGTGCCCGTGCACGGCCTGTGCACGCTCGACGGCCTCGCGTACGCCGCCGGCGCCGCCGGCATCGAGGGCCCCTTCATCGTCGCCACCGACGCGCGGCGCAAGGAGGTCTACTGGGCCCGGTACGAGGACCCGCGCACCCGCGTCGGCGAGCCCGCCGTGGACCGCCCCGCCGACATCGCCGAGCAGGTCGCGGGCCTGCCCGCCGTGGGCCAGGGCGCGCTCCTCTACCCCGAGGTCTTCACGGACGCGCGGAACCCCGAGCACCAGTCCGCCGCGGCCATGGCCTCGCTGGCCGCGGAACGACTGGCGGCGGGCCTGGAGTTCCTGCCTCCGACCCCGCTCTACCTGCGCCGGCCCGACGCCCAGGTGCCGAAGAACTACAAGGTGGTCACCCCACAGTGACCCCGGCGACCCCCCACACCGTGCGCGAGATGCGCTGGTGGGACATCGGGCCCGTGCTGGAACTGGAGCACGAGCTGTTCCCCGAGGACGCCTGGTCCGCCGGGATGTTCTGGTCCGAACTCGCCCACGCCCGCGGCCCCCAGGCCACGCGCCGCTACATCGTCGCCGAGGACGCGGCGGGCCGCCTGGTGGGCTACGCCGGACTGGCCGCCGCCGGTGACCTGGCCGACGTACAGACCATCGCGGCCGCCCGCGACCAGTGGGGGACCGGGCTCGGCGCCCGGCTCCTGACCGACCTGCTGCGCGCCGCCACCGCGTTCGAGTGCGCCGAGGTGCTGCTGGAGGTACGGGTGGACAACACCCGCGCCCAGAAGCTCTACGAGCGCTTCGGCTTCGAGCCCATCGGCTTCCGGCGCGGCTACTACCAGCCCGGCAACGTCGACGCGCTCGTCATGCGACTGACCGACCCCGCACAAGCACGAACTGAGAGCAGTGAGAGCAATGGCTGACGAACCGCTCGTCCTCGGCATCGAGACCTCCTGCGACGAGACCGGCGTCGGCGTCGTCCGCGGCACCACCCTGCTCGCGGACGCGATCGCGTCGAGCGTCGACGAGCACGCCCGCTTCGGCGGCGTCGTGCCCGAGGTGGCCTCGCGGGCCCACCTGGAGGCGATGGTCCCCACCATCGAACGCGCCCTGAAGGAGGCCGGGGTCAGTGCCCGCGACCTCGACGGCATCGCGGTCACCGCCGGTCCCGGCCTCGCGGGCGCGCTGCTCGTGGGCGTCTCGGCGGCCAAGGCCTACGCGTACGCGCTCGGCAAGCCGCTGTACGGGGTGAACCACCTGGCCTCCCACATCTGCGTCGACCAGCTGGAGCACGGCCCGCTGCCGGAACCCACGATGGCGCTGCTGGTGTCCGGCGGGCACTCCTCGTTGCTGCTGGCCCCGGACATCACCTCCGACGTCCGGCCGCTCGGCGCGACCATCGACGACGCGGCGGGCGAGGCCTTCGACAAGATCGCGCGCGTGCTCCAGCTGGGCTTCCCCGGCGGCCCGGTCATCGACCGGCTCGCACGCGAGGGAGACCCGAAGGCGATCAACTTCCCGCGCGGGCTGACGGGCCCGCGCGACGCCGCGTACGACTTCTCCTTCTCCGGGCTCAAGACGGCCGTCGCCCGCTGGATCGAGGCGAAGCGCAAGGCGGGCGAGGAGGTCCCGGTGCGCGATGTGGCGGCGTCCTTCCAGGAGGCCGTGGTGGACGTCCTGACGCGCAAGGCGATCCGCGCGTGCAAGGACGAGGGCGTCGACCACCTGATGATCGGCGGCGGTGTGGCGGCCAATTCCCGGCTGCGCTCGCTGGCGCAGGAGCGGTGCGACGACGCGGGGATCATCCTGCGGGTGCCGCGGCCGAAGCTGTGCACGGACAACGGCGCGATGGTCGCGGCCCTGGGCGCGGAGATGGTCAAGCGGAACCGGCCCGCGTCCGACTGGGACCTGTCGGCCGACTCCTCGCTGCCGGTGACGGACCCGCACGTGCCGGGCACCGCGCACGAGCACGGGAGCGGCCACGGGAGCGGTCACGGCCACGGGCACAGTCACGATCACGACCACGTGCACGAACTGAGCAAGGACAACCTGTACTCGTGAGCACCGTCGCGCTGATGTGGGAGGCCCGGGCCGCCGACGGCCGGGGCAACGAGCTGCTGGAGTGGGCCCGCGCCCAGGTCCTCGCCCGGGAGCCGGTGCGCCGCGAGGTGTTCCGGGCCCCGCAGGACCGGGTCCTCGTGATCACCTGGTGGGAGGCCGCCGAGGGCGTCGCGGCCGACCTCCCCGAGCTGCCGGAACCCGCCGCCGACCTGATCACCCGGGCGGTCCACCGCTGGCGGTTCGAGTCGGTGGAGGTCGACGGGGGCTGAGCGGGGCCGGAGGCCGGGCCCGCGGCGCGGGCCCTGACCGGCACATGCCACCCCGGCCGGGGACGGTCCGTATCGCCCGTCCGCCCGGCCACCGCCGGGCCCGCACGGCAGGTCGCTGCCCGCCCCCGTAAGGGCCCGGCGGGTAGCGCCGGACCCGCGTCTCACCGGTCGAGCGTCGCCGCAGGCGGCCCGGCAGGCGGGGTGGCCGGGGCGCCGATCAGCATCGAGGGGGCTCCCGCCACCCGGGTCAGGAAGACGGTCGCGGAGTTCGGTCCCTGCGGCTTGACCTTCTTGCGCAGCTCCTCGGGCTCGATCGCCGAGCCGCGCTTCTTCACGGTCAGGATCCCGACGCCGCGCTCGCGCAGCAGCGCCTTCAGCTTCTTCAGGCCGAAGGGCAGCACATCGGTGATCTCGTACGCCGTCGCGTACGGCGTCGCGCGCAGCTCGTCGGCGGTGATGTAGGCGATGGTCGGGTCGATCAGCCGGCCGTCCAGCCGCTCGGCGACCTCGGCGACCAGATGGGCGCGGATGACGGCGCCGTCGGGCTCGTAGAGCCAGCGGCCGACCGGTCCGGCCTCCGGATCCGGCAGCGGATCGGCGGTCTGCAGCTCGCGCGGCCCGGGGAGCAGGGTGGCGCGCACCGTCCCCGGCGCGGTCCCGAACCAGAGCACGGCCTCCTTGACGTCCCCCTGGTCGGAGATCCACTCGGCCTCGGCCTCCGCGGGCACGGCCTCGTGCGGGATCCCGGGCGCGATCTTGATGGCGGCGTACTTCGCCGCACGGGCCGTCTCCACCGCCCACGACAGCGGCGGCGAGTACGACTCCGGGTCGAAGATCCGGCCGCGCCCCCCGCGCCGGGCCGGGTCGATGAAGACGGCGTCGTAGCCGGCGGTGTCCACCTCCGTCACATCCGCCTCCCGGACCTCGATCAGGTCCGCCAGCCCCAGCGCCTCGGCGTTGGCCCGCGCGACGGCGACCGTGAGCGGGTCGTGGTCCACCGCGAGCACCCTGATGCCGAGCCGGGCCAGCGCGAGGGCGTCCCCGCCGATGCCGCAGCACAGGTCCGCGAGGCTGCGTACGCCGAGGGCGGCGAGCCGCTCGGCCCGGTACGAGGCCACGGACGCGCGGGTGGCCATCTCGCCGCCGCCGGGCGTGAAGTACATCCGGAAGGCGTCCTCGGCGCCGAACTTCGCCACCGCGCGCTGCCGCAGCCGGGCCTGCCCGAGCGCGGCGGAGACCAGGGCGGCGGGGTGCTCGCGGCGCAGCCGGGTGGCGACGGCCAGCTCCTGGGAGGGGTCGTAGTCGCGGAGCGCGTCGAGGAGGGCGCGGCCCTCGGGGGCGAGGAGGGCGGCGAAGTCTTCGGGGGTCACGGGTCCATTGTCGGCGACGGGGCGGACGCGGCCGGTGTGGGCCAGTCGAAGGAAGGTGGGACCGCGTTCGCGGTGTCTTCCGGGGAGGCCGTGTGTCGGGTGTCAGGATGCGCTGCTATGCAGCTAGTACGACAAAAGGGAAATAAGTCGCAACAGGGTCACCGGTACGCGGCAGGTCCGCGCGGCCGGTTCGGGGTGGCCGTGGCGGCCCTGCTCGTCGCCGCCCTCGGTACGGCGTGCGGCTCCGGGGACTCCGGGCCGGACAAGGCCGCGAAGGAGAAGGCCGCCAAGGCTGCGGAGGCGGGCGCCGCGGGCGCGCTCAGCGCCGCCGAGAAGGCCAAGGCGGCCCAACAGGCGCGCGTCGTCGCGGCCAAGAAGTGGGGACTGCGCAAGACCCCGCTCGCCGCCCCGCCGGCACCGAAGGAGAAGCCCGAGATCCACACGCGCGACGGCTTCGAGGTGGAGGACCAGGAGGAGTACCCGAACGTCTTCACCACCGTCCCGACCGAGGACAAGGTCGTCTTCCTGACGATCGACGACGGCTCGGAGAAGGACCCCGAGTTCCTGAAGATGATGCAGGAGCTGAAGATCCCGTACACGGCCTTCCTCAGCGACTACGTCGTACGGGACAACTACCCGTACTTCAAGAAGATGCAGGACGCGGGCGTCACCCTGAACAACCACACGCTCAACCACCGCTACATGCCCGGCCTGTCCTACGAGCAGCAGCGCGAGGAGATCTGCGGCCAGCAGGACACCATCCAGAAGCAGTTCGGCAAGCGACCGACCCTCTTCCGGCCGCCGTACGGCAACTACAACCAGGACACGCTGCGCGCGGCGAAGTCCTGCGGCATCAAGGCGGTCCCGCTGTGGAACGCGGAGGCGTTCACCAACCGCATGGACTACCGGGAATGGGACCGTGATCTGCACCCCGGTGACATCATCCTCACTCACTTCCGGGGCAAGGAGGACTGGAAGGGAACGATGCCTGACATGATCCGTCATGTCATGAAGACCGTCACGGACAAGGGATACGCCGTGGCTCGCCTGGAGGACTATCTGTGAAGCACGCGCGCCGGTTGGTAGCCGGAACGCTGGCGGCCGGCGCGCTCGCGCTGTCCCTGACGGGGTGCGGGGACAGCGCGGACCCCACCGAACGACTGGCCGCCAAGACGGCGCAGCCGACTGCCGAAGCAGGCGGCGCCACGCCGTCGACGGCGTCGCAGTCACCGTCGCCGGCGCCGGGGGGCGCATCCGACGAGGCGTACAAGAAGTGGGGCCTGACGGCCCCCCTCCCGTACGCGCCCAAGCCGGCCCAGAAACCGCAGATCCCGAAGGCCGGGCCGGGCAAGGTCCCGGTGATAGACCGAATACCCGTCCCGGCCGACGACAAGGTCGTCTTCCTGACCTTCGACGACGGCGCGGAGAAGGACCCCGAGTTCCTGAAGATGGCGGCCGACCTGAAGCTGCCGATCAGCATGTTCCTCACGGACAGCGTGGCCTCGGCGGACTACGGACACTTCGAGAAGATCCGCGACAACGGCTCCGCGAGCACGATAAACAACCACACGCTGACGCACCCGAATCTGCGGACCCTCTCTTTCGAGGGGCAGAAGAAGGAGATATGCGGCCAGCAGGAACGCCTGGAGAAGCGCTTCGGCAAGCGCCCGCCGCTTTTCCGCCCGCCCTTCGGCAACTACAACGACGACACCCTCCGGGCGGCCTCGGAGTGCGGAGTCTCGTCCCTGGTGCTGTGGCGGGTCTCGATGCAGATCAACAACTTCCAGTACGCCGAGGGCTCCGCCCTCAAGCCGGGCGACATCATCCTGGCCCACTTCCGCGGCCCGTCCGAACTCAAGGGCGCGACGGAGATCCAGATGACCACCCGCATGCTCCAGCGCATCCAGGAACAGGGCTACCGCATCGGGCGCCTGGAGGACTACCTGTAGGGCGGGGGTACGGAGCGCGGGAGCCGCTCGGCCGGCATCAGGGACGTGACGGGTACGGGGCTTCCCGACAGAACGAGCCGGTCGAAGGTACGAAGGACGAGGACACCACAGACGCCCAGGCCCGGTCCCGGTGGGGCGATCCCCGGACGAGGCCAGGACAGCCACCGGCCGGGCCGGGGGAAGCGCGCCAAATCGCTACGCGCTCCCCACGTCTCCGCGTCCGACGACCGCCCTGGGCTCACCTGTTCAAGGCGCGTGGTGGGGAGGTCAGGCGGAGGCGACGACCTCGCCGGCTGTCACCTGCGGCGGGTTGGGCAGGTACCGGGCCAGGTTGTCGCGCACGAAGAGCGCGGCCCGCTCGATCGACTCGTCGGCGCCCGCACGGTCCCGGAAGACGCTGGTGGACACCATCACCCCACCTCCGGCGTCGACCCAGTAGTACGCCACGAATCCGGGGACCTGGCGCATGAGCGCCACGAACCCCTCGTCGACGAGGCGCCCGGCCTCGGCCGGGTCGGTCACGCCTTCGTACCGCCGGACTGCTGCGTACATGGTCGATCTCCTCAACGCTGCTCGGGTTCGTCGTCGCAAGGACGGCTTACCCGGCCCGGCAGGTACGTGGCTCGCGCGGCGCCCGGTTGTCACCGGAAGGGACCTAGTCCGGTCGCGCGAACGGGCGGCGCCGCCGAGGGCCGCGCCGAGGAGGGCCTCGCCCACCTCGACGCGCTCAAGGCCCGGCGGGGCCGGGAGGAGTGGGAGATCCACCGACTGAGGGCGCCGCTCATGGCCGCCTGCGGCCGGCTCGACGAGGCGATCGCGGACGCCAAGTCCCACCCCCAGGGCGGAGGTCCGTACGCGCTGGAAGGCCTGGCCCGCCTCCTGGCCGAAGCGGGACGCCCGGAAGATGCCGTGGCCCTCCTGGACACGGACCGCCTGGAGCACACCTGGCTCCTCGGCCCGCTCCTGGTGGAGCTGGGCCGGATCGAGGAAGCGATGTCCCTGCTCCGGACACCCCGCCCCCAGGCCCCGCCACCGCCGCCGATCGGCTACAGCGACTGCCCGCCCTTCTAGGCCGTCTCTTTCGGATCCTGTCGGGCCCGGCCCCTCCGACAGGATTCGAAAGAGACGGCCTAGGCGTCGAAGTCGTACTCCAGCACGTAGGAGGCGGAGTCCAGCGTCATCTCGTTGACCTCGACGACCCGCCCGCCCTGGGCGAACGCGGTGCGGACGATGTGGATGACGGGCGTACCCATGGCGAGCGAGAGCCGCTCCGCCTCGTCGGCCGAGGGCATCCGGGACCGGATCTCCTCCCGGAAGTGCACGGGCGCGAAGCCCAACTCGGCCAGCCGCGCGTACGTCCCACCGGGACCGGTGTCGACCTGCGTGACGGCCGAGTCCGCGACGATGTCCGACGGCAGGTGGGACAGGGCGAACAGCACGGGTTTGCCATCGAGCACGAAGCGGCGACTGCGTGCCCACACACGAGTCCCTGCGGGAACGTCGAGCGCGTCGCAGACGCGGCCGTCCGCCTCTTCCTCGCGCACGTCGATCTGATCGACGACCAGCTCCCGCTCCTCGGATTCCTCGGACCAGATCGACCGGCCCGCGCCCCACTGCTCGCGCGCCAGCCGCTCGATACCGCGTCGACGCAAGGGCTTGAACGCCCGCACGAAGACACCGGCACCCTTCCGTGCCTCCGCGAGACCCTCGTTCTGCAACACTCCGAGGGCTTGGCGCGCGGTCATCCGGGCGACCTCGTAAGTGGCCATGAGGTCGTTCTCACCGGGCAGCCGATCACCCGGGCCGTATTCGCCCGCTTGGATGGCCGTCCTCAGCGCATCAGCGATCCGCTGGTACTTCGGCTGACGGGTGCCGCCCTGGCTGGTCATGAAAACCGATCACTTCCTCTCCTCTCTAGACACCCTAGGGCCAGAGATGCGTCACCGCACGAACCTGCGCCAGGCCCCTGCCGGCGACATATCTAGAGATCTCTTGACGAGTCGCGTCCGAGTCGGTTGTACTGAATGCATCTCTAGAGAGGCTGTCTGGCGGTGGCCTCGCAAGTGAGGGTGATTGGTATGTCGCATGTGTCCGGCATCGATGCCGATGACGCCCCGTTGGTCAGGGCTTCGGGCATCGGTGAGCCCAGTTCGGATCTGTTGGACCGGGCGTTGGTCGGGTGGGAGCGCTTCCTCGCCACCTTGCGTGGGGTGACGGATGAGTGATCGGTACGAGTACCTGCCGCACCGACTCCTGCGCCGCCGGGTCAGGGACATCGCCTCGGGGGTCGAAGGTGAGTTGATGGCCGTGGTCAATGAGAACGTCTCAAGCGCAGGCGTGGAGCGTTGGATGGAACTCGCCTACATCCGTGCCGCCTCTGGCCGGGAGTTCACTACCTCGGTCGCCAATGTGGAGCCTGCCTGATGAGGGGGCACCAGAGTCCTGACGGGCGTCGGGCGCGTGAGTGAGGAGCGCCGGCCGGTCGTGGGCGGCTCATGTCCGGCCAGGGCGGTCGCCGGACGCTTGGACGTCAGGAGCGCGTAGCGATCGGGCGCGCCTCACCCGACCCGGGGCTGGGTCGGGTGGGTCTCGTCTCGGGATCGTCGCCCATGCCGACCGGGTCGGGCATGGGCGACCGCTCCGTCCCTGAAGGCATGGACCGGCCCGGCCCGGAGGGGCGATGGGACTGACGGGGAACGCCCGACCGCGTCACCGGCTACCGCCCCAGTGGCTCCCGTACGCCGGAGCCGTCCCCGTCCGGTGTCGCCGTCAGCACCGGCGTGATCGTCGTTTCCACCGGGCCGTGGGTTTCCGCCTCGCGTTGGCGTTCCGCGCTGTCGCTGATGCGCAGGAGCAGGGCGATCATGATCCAGTTGGCCAGGAGGGACGAGCCGCCCTTGGCCAGGAAGGGCAAGGCCTTGCCTGTCAGGGGAATGAGGCCGGTGACGCCGCCCGCCACCACGAAGACCTGCAGGGCCAGCGCCGCCGCCAGGCCCACCGCGAGCAGCTTCCCGAACGGGTCGCGGGCCCCGAGGGCCATCCGCAGCCCCCGCTGCACGAGGAGCGCGTAGAGGATCAGTACGGCCATCACCCCGGCCAGGCCCAGCTCCTCGCCCACCGTCGTCAGGATGAAGTCGCTGCGCCCGGCGAACGCGATCAGCTCGGGGTGACCCACGCCCAGGCCCGTGCCGGAGATGCCGCCCGTGCCGAAGCTGAACAGGGCCTGCGCCGACTGGTCCGAGGTGACTCCCTCCGGCCGGTTCTCCCAGTAGTAAGACAGCGGGTTGAGCCACGCGGCCACGCGCGCCTTGACGTGCGGCTCCGTCGAGCCGACCACGAAGGCGCCCACCGAGGCCATGAGCAGGCCGCAGACGATCCAGCTGGTGCGTTCGGTGGCGACGTACAGCATCACCACGAACACCCCGAAGAAGATCAGCGAGGTGCCGAGGTCGCGCTCGAAGACCAGCACCAGCATCGAGACGATCCACACCGTGACGATCGGGCCGAGCTGACGCATCGGGGGCAGCCGCATGCCCAGGAACCTGCGGCCCGTCAGGGCCAGCGAGTCGCGGTGGACGACCAGGTACCCGGCGAAGAAGATCGCGATCATGATCTTCACGAACTCGCCCGGCTGGAGCGAGAAACCGAAGAGTTTGATCCAGCGCTTCGCGCCGTAGGTGTCCGCGCCGAAGAAGGCGGGAGCGATCAGCAGCACCAACGCGACGGCCATGGTGATGTAGATGAACCGCTGCAGCAGCCGGTGGTCGCGCAGCAGCGCCAGCACCAGCAGGCAGGCGGCGACCCCGACCACCGTCCACATCAGCTGGCCGGGGGCGTTCGCATCCGAGTTCCAGCGCTCGATGTAGCTCTGGTCGAGACGGTGCAGCAGCACCAGTCCGAGGCCGGTCAGCAGCATGGCGAGCGGGAAGATCAGCGGGTCCGCGTAGGCCGCGAAGCGGCGTATGCCCAGGTGCCCCACCAGCGACAGCAGGGTCATGCTGATGGCGAAGTCGATGAATTTGGGTGGCAGCTCGCCGTTCATGGCAAGGCCCGCACAGGCGTGGCCGAGGACGGCGATGGCGATGACGAAGACCAGGAGCAGCCCCTCGGTGCGCCGCCGGGCGACCGCCGACGTCAGCGGTTTCAGTCCACGCACGGGACGCCGCCACCGTCCTGGGGGGTGGACGGCGAGGGTGACGGCGGGGGCGCCGCCTCGGGTGAGGACGTGGCGCCCTGTGCGCCGGGGGCGGCGGAAGCTTTGGGTCCGATCTGCTCGGCAATGAGGCGCTTTATCTTCATATCATCTACGACGTTGATGTCCTCCCCATAGTTCCTTCCGACGCGCTCGACGGGAAGGGTCATGAAGCGCACCTTTCCGCCGGACAGGTTCTTCGCCCCCTCCTGCGCGCCCCCACCCCACACCACCGAGCCCCGCCGGCGTTTGAGGCGCCGCCCCGGGCGCAGCCCGACCCGAGCGGCACACACCGCCGAGCACACCGCCGAGCACACCGCCGAGCACCCCGCAGGGGCCCCCGCAGGGGACCGGTCACCGTGACGGGAGGGGGCCCCACGAGTTGGGGTCGGCGGGGCCGTTGTCCGCCGGGGCGGTTCGGCGGCGTCTGCGGCGGTCGAGGGCGTCGCGGGTGGCCGCCGTCAGCGCCCAGGCCGGGAACGCGAAGGCGGTCAGCCCCAGGCCTATCGGCGCGAGCGAGCCGGCGACGTCCATCTGCACCGCATGTTCGGCCGACGGGCCGCTGACGCGGGCCCGCACCGGCGCCTTCGGTCGGTCGTCGAACGAGCCGTCGATCTTGATCCCGCCGAGGGTGAACGAGCCGTCTGAGGCGGTGAAGTCCCCCGTGCACTTCATCGTCCGGTCCCCGTCGGGATCGGGCTCCTCCCATACGCAGCGCTCGGCGCGGAAGGTGCCCTCGACCCCGGTCAGTTGGGTGATCAGCCGCGGTACGGCCACATGGCACATGAAGATCCCGCCGGCGATGCTGACGGCGATCGGGACGGCGTGGATCCAGCGCACCCCGGAGTTCGTCCTCGTCGTACCGGCGACGGCGGCGGGCACCGCGGGGCTCGCGGCCGGCGTCGTATCGGCCCCCCGGCGGCGTCTTCGGCGGGCCAGGAGGTCGCGGGTGACCGCGACCAGGACCCACAGGGGGTACGCGAAGCCGATCAGGCCGATGCCCAGGAGGGGCGCCAGCGACATGAGACCCGGCTGCACGGCCTCGTCGGCCGACGGTCCGTCGACCCGGGAGGCCACCGGCCCGGCCGGATCGGTTTCGAACAGGCCTTCGGCCGCGATCGGGTGGATGGTGAAGGACCCGTCGGCGGCGGTGAAGGAACCGGCGCACGCCCGTTTCCGGACCCCGTCCCAGTCCTCCTGCCACTCGCACTGTTCCGCGCGGAAGCTGCCTTCCACCCCCGTCAGCTTGGTCGTCAGCCGCGGTCCGGCCAACGAGAACGCGGAGATCCCGATCGCTAGGCCCACGGTGATCGATATGAGGTCGCGCCAGCGGAGCTGCGCGTTTCGCCAGGTCATGGGCTGGAGACTAGTGATCCCCGCCGTCTGTGAGCCCCGTCGGGTGGCGTTCCGACGCCGGTCCGCGCAACGCCGGGTGGCAAGAATTGGCACTCCGCTTGACCGAGTGCTAATCGCCGGAATAGTCTCGCACCTGGCACTCACCCCTGGTGAGTGCCAACACAGCGACAGGCAGATCCGGCACCCGCGACGACGGATCGACCTGGTCGCCACCTCAGACAGTTAACCCCGGATCTCCGAAGGGGGAGGTCGGATCGTGACGACCACCAGCTCCAAGGTTGCCATCAAGCCGCTTGAGGACCGCATTGTGGTCCAGCCGCTGGACGCCGAGCAGACCACGGCTTCCGGCCTGGTCATCCCGGACACCGCGAAGGAGAAGCCCCAGGAGGGCGTCGTCCTCGCGGTGGGCCCGGGTCGCTTCGAGGACGGCCAGCGTCTCCCGCTGGACGTCACCGTCGGCGACATCGTGCTCTACAGCAAGTACGGCGGCACCGAAGTGAAGTACAGCGGCGAGGAGTACCTCGTCCTCTCTGCTCGCGACGTGCTCGCGATCGTCGAGAAGTAATTCTCTTCATCAGTACTGCTTTGAGCTGCGCCCCTGGTCACCCCGCTGATTGCCGGGCGGCGAGGGGCGTAGCTCGTTAAACCCGAGTTTTCGAGAGGGCTGAACCGCTCCCATGGCGAAGATCCTGAAGTTCGACGAGGACGCCCGTCGCGCCCTCGAGCGCGGCGTCAACAAGCTTGCCGACACGGTCAAGGTGACGATCGGCCCCAAGGGCCGCAACGTCGTCATCGACAAGAAGTTCGGCGCCCCCACCATCACCAACGACGGTGTCACCATCGCTCGCGAGGTCGAGCTGGACGACCCGTACGAGAACCTGGGCGCGCAGCTCGTGAAGGAGGTGGCGACCAAGACCAACGACATCGCGGGTGACGGCACCACCACCGCCACCGTGCTGGCCCAGGCGCTGGTCCGCGAGGGTCTGCGCAACGTCGCCGCGGGTGCTTCCCCGGCCGCCCTGAAGAAGGGCATCGACGCCGCGGTCAAGGCCGTGTCCGAGGAGCTCCTCGCGACCGCCCGCCCGATCGAGGACAAGTCCGACATCGCCGCCGTGGCCGCGCTCTCCGCGCAGGACCAGCAGGTCGGCGAGCTCATCGCCGAGGCGATGGACAAGGTCGGCAAGGACGGTGTCATCACCGTCGAGGAGTCCAACACCTTCGGCCTGGAGCTGGAGTTCACCGAGGGCATGGCCTTCGACAAGGGCTACCTCTCGCCGTACATGGTCTCCGACCAGGAGCGTATGGAGGCCGTCCTCGACGACCCGTACATCCTGATCAACCAGGGCAAGATCTCCTCGATCCAGGACCTGCTGCCGCTGCTGGAGAAGGTCATCCAGGCCGGCGCCTCCAAGCCGCTGCTGATCATCGCCGAGGACGTCGAGGGCGAGGCGCTCTCCACCCTCGTCGTCAACAAGATCCGCGGCACCTTCAACGCGGTGGCCGTCAAGGCCCCGGGCTTCGGTGACCGTCGCAAGGCGATGCTCCAGGACATGGCCACCCTCACCGGTGCCACCGTCATCGCCGAGGAGGTCGGCCTCAAGCTCGACCAGGCCGGTCTGGACGTGCTGGGCTCCGCCCGCCGCGTGACCATCTCCAAGGACGACACCACCATCGTCGACGGTGGCGGCAGCCACGACGAGGTCGTCGGTCGCGTCAACCAGATCAAGGCCGAGATCGAGTCCACCGACTCGGACTGGGACCGCGAGAAGCTGCAGGAGCGCCTGGCGAAGCTCGCCGGTGGCGTCTGCGTCATCAAGGTCGGCGCCGCCACCGAGGTGGAGCTCAAGGAGAAGAAGCACCGTCTCGAGGACGCCATCTCGGCGACCCGCGCCGCGGTCGAGGAGGGCATCGTCTCCGGCGGTGGCTCCGCGCTCGTCCACGCCGTCAAGGTCCTCGAGGGCAACCTCGGCCTGTCGGGCGACGAGGCCACCGGTGTCGCGGTCGTGCGCCGCGCCGCCGTCGAGCCGCTGCGCTGGATCGCCGAGAACGCCGGTCTCGAGGGTTACGTCATCACCTCGAAGGTCGCCGAGCTCGACAAGGGCCAGGGCTTCAACGCCGCCACCGGCGAGTACGGCGACCTGGTCAAGGCCGGCGTCATCGACCCGGTGAAGGTCACCCGTTCCGCGCTGGAGAACGCCGCTTCCATCGCCTCGCTGCTGCTCACGACCGAGACCCTGGTCGTCGAGAAGCCGGCCGAGGACGAGGGCGACGCCGGTCACGGCCACGGCCACGGTCACAGCCACTGATCGCACGCACCACGCCGGGAAGGCCCCGCTCCGCAGCCGCGGAGCGGGGCCTTGCCGTTCTTCCTTGCCGTGTGCCTTGCCGTTGACCTCCCGTGACGGGGCCTCAGGTTCCGTACGGGGAGCCCGATCCGCCCATCTGCTGCTGCAGGGCGCCGGGGTTGTAGTGCCACCAGCCCTCGACGATCTCTCCGTCCAGGCACCGGAAGGTGGTGCTCCCGGACATCTCGTACGTCTTCCCGGTCGGTGCGACCCCCATGAACGGGCCCTTGTGGGTACCGCGCCAGTTCCACACCGTCGTGACCATGTCGCCCTCGGCCAGCTGGGCCATCGGCTCGAAGGACATGTCGAAGGCGGCGCGCCACGTCTCCATGTCCGACCGCATGGCCTCGCGTCCGATGACGGTGGACTCCACCTTGCTGACGTCGTGGTCGATGTAGTTCGTCGCGAAGCACTCGTCGAGGACGCCCATGTTTCCGCCCATGGCCGCTTCCTCGAACACCCGCCGGGCGAGCTGCTTGTTGAGGTGCTCGTCGCGGACCACGTCGAGGTTCATGAACTTCGGCATGCCTTCGCAGAGAGCCACCATCTCCTGGAACATCCGGTCCGTCTCGGGGAGCTGGGAGTTCTTCATGGCCTCCTCGTACGAGGCGAACTCCACCATGTCCACGTAGTGGTTCCGGGCCTCGCGGTCCTGGCCGATCATCGTGTGCGTGGCGGTGCGCCTGCCGCTGCTCTGCTCCGCCCAGCGGTCGATGAGCGCGTTCATCTCGTCGAACCGCCTGGTCTCATAATCGATCACTTGTACGAATGTCATCGCGTCGCCTCCCGCGCTGGATGGGACAGGTCCAGTTTAGGGAGATTTCACCCGATCGGCCGCTTGTGGTAGGCCCTGTCGGGGTACCCTCCAGGGCTACTGGGGGCCGTACTTGCGGCCCGTGCGCGAGGACATCCCGCCCAGCAGTCCGCGCGGGGTCAGCTTCACCACGCCCATCAGCGCCTTGTACCGCGGGTCCGGGATCGACACCGTCTTCCCGCGGGCCAGGTCGGCCAGGGCCGTGGCCACCAGCTTGTCGGCGTCCAGCCACATCCAGCCGGGGATGTTGTCCGTGCCCATGCCGGCCCGCTGGTGGAACTCCGTCCGGACGAACCCGGGGCACAGCGCCATCAGCCGCACCCCGGAGCCCGCCAGGTCCCGCGCCGCGCCCTGGGTGAACTGCACGACCCAGGCCTTGCTCGCCCCGTAGGTACCGCGCGGTACGAAGGCGGCCACGGAGGCCACGTTGATGACGCCGCCACGGCCCCGCGAGCGCATCGATTCCGTGGCCGCCGAGGTCAGCCGCAGGACCGCCTCGATGTGCACCTTCAGCATGGTCAGCTCGTCGGCCATGGAGACTTCGAGGTAGCGGCCCTTGTTGCCGAAGCCCGCGTTGTTGACCAACAGGTCCACCGGGTGGGTGCGGTCGCCGAGGCGCTGCTCGACCGCCGCGATGCCCGCCTCCGTGGAGAGGTCGGCGACCAGTACGTCGGCCTCGATGCCGTGCCGGTCGTGCAGTTCGGTGGCCTGCTCGCCGAGCCGTTTCGTGTCGCGTGCCACCAGCACCAGATTGTGCCCCTGGGCGGCCAGCCGCCGGGCGAAGGCGGCGCCGATGCCCGCCGTGGATCCCGTAATCAACGCAGTCGTCATAGGCGCAACCTAGCTTCCCCCGATGGTGGCGCTACCTCGCCCCGGCCCCAGCCCCGTACTTCTCCACGTACAGGCGAACCCGCTCGTGGGCGCCCGGCTCCATCGCCTCGCCCGCGGCGAGGGTGAGCGGCAGCAGGGCCCGCTCGGTGGTGAAGGCGCGGAACCACAGCTGCACCGTCACCTCGTGGTCCGGCCGGTGGATGATCTCGATCGGGTCGCCGGGGGAGATCGAACCTTCCTCGATCACCCGCAGGTACGCGCCCGGCCGGGCCTCCTGCGTGAACCGCTTGACCCAACCGGTCTCGCCCATGGCCCCCTGGAAGGTCCGGCACGGGATGCGGGCCGAGGCCACTTCGAGGACGAGGTCCGCGCCGACCCGCCAGCGGTCGCCGATCCGCGCGCTGTTCAGGTCGATGCCGGAGGTGGTGAGGTTCTCGCCGAACAGCCCGCCGGGCAGCTCGCGACCCAGCATGTGCTCCCACAGGTCCAGGTCCTCGCGGGCGTACGCGTAGACGGCCTGGTGGTCGCCGCCGTGGTGGCGTCGGTCGCAGACGGCGTCGCCCTCCAGGCCGCTGCCGAGGCCGGAGGCCTTGGGGCCCGGGGCGAGGACGTGGACCGGTCCGGGGACGGGGCGCTTGCCGATGCCCGTCACCCCGCCCTCCGCGTCCGTGTGGTCGACGGCCGTGGCGCGGCCGAGGTTCACGGAGATCAAGTGCATGGAGCTCATGGGACCACGCTATCCGGAGGCCGCCCCAAAGTGACATCGGTAGATTTTCCCGGCAATCAAAGTAGGGCTTATGCTCGAAGGGTGATCGAAGCACGCCATCTCCGGGTCCTGCGCGCCGTCGCCGGGACCGGGTCCTTCTCCGCCGCCGCCCGCGAACTCGGCTGTACCCAGCCCGCCGTCTCCCAGCAGATGAAGGCGCTGGAGCAGTCGGCCGGCACCCCGCTGCTCATCCGCACCGGCCGCGAGATGCGGCTGACCCAGGCGGGCGAGGCGCTGGTCCGTCATGCCGCGGGGATCCTGGCCGGGCTGACCGCCGCCGAGGAGGAGGTCGCGGCCATCGCCGGGCTGCGCGCGGGCCGGGTCCGGCTCGTGTCCTTCCCCAGCGGCAGCTCGACGCTGGTGCCCACCGCACTCGCGGCGATGCGCGCCGAGCACCCGGGGACCCGCATCTCGCTGGTCGAGGCGGAGCCGCCGCGGTCGGTGGAGATGCTGCGGGAGGGCGACTGCGACCTGGCGCTGGCCTTCCGCTACGGCGGCGCGTCCCATTCCGCCGCGGAGTGGGACGACCTCGTGGTGCGGCCGCTGCTGACCGACCGGCTCGTCGGGCTGGTCCCGGAGGGGCACCGGCTGGCCGGGGCGGAGCGCGTGGGCATGGCGGAGCTGGCGGACGAACCCTGGATCGCGGGCTGTCCGCGCTGCCGCCGCCATCTGGTGGAGGTGTGCGAGGGCGTGGGCTTCACCCCGCGCATCGACTTCGCCACCGACGACTACCCGGCCGTGGTCGGCCTGGTCGGCGCGGGGCTGGGCGTGGCCGTGCTGCCGGAGCTCGCGGTGGAGTCCGTACGGGCCAAGGGCGTGAGCGCGGTGGCGGTGGAGCCGGCCGTCGAGCGGGAGGTCGTGGCGCTGACCCTGCCCGACCTGGCCCGGGTGCCGGCCGTGGCCGCGACCCTGACCGAACTGGAGCGGGCGGCCGCGCGCTGACCCGCGTCCGCCCCCGGCGGCGGCCGGGGGCGTACACGTCGGACGGCCCGGTACGGCCGAACGGGTGAAACGCGGGCCGGGCGGCGACACGCCCGGGCGTGCTGGTGATTCGAAGAAACGTTCCTTCGGACGCTTCGTCGGCTCTCAGTTCGGCGCGATCGGTCCGATCGCACTCGACGCGGGGATCAGGCGATGCCGGGCGCGGCCCATCAGTTCCTCGCGTTCGTCCTCGGTGAGGCCGCCCCACACCCCGTAGGGCTCTCGGACGGCGAGTGCGTGCGCGGCGCATTCCGAACGCACCGGGCATCTCATGCAGACCTCTTTAGCCGAGGCCTCGCGCGCGCTCCTGGCCGCGCCCCGCTCGCCTTCCGGGTGGAAGAAGAGGGAGCTGTCGACCCCGCGGCAGGCGGCTAGCAGCTGCCAGTCCCAGAGGTCGGCGTTCGGTCCGGGGAGGCGGGAGAAATCTGCCATTGGTAGTCCCTCTTGGTGCCGGTACTGAGGCGGATACGGTCCATGTCTCCACACCTACTGTCGGAGTAGATGTAAATATGACTCATTGGGAATCTAGCCTCAGACACGTGCCAAACGGAAGGAAAGCCGCCAAATAGGGCATAGCTCCAGATGGAGGACAAGCGGCTCGTGGCTCCGACGCCGTGATCGCTTCCTCACGTAGAGTGCTGAAGGTGTCCGTCCGACCCGTAACTCTTTCGAGTGACCATCGTTGAGAGTGCGAAGGCGGTTGAACCAATAAGTTCTCGGACAGGTGTCCGGGAGCATCGACCGCACAGGTGACGATACGTACCAGCCTGGAGGCTCAAGGTGACGCGCATCAGCAGCTGCGGAGGGCGGTCATGACATCCGTCCTCGTCTGCGACGACTCCCCGCTTGCCCGAGAGGCGCTCCGCCGCGCGGTGGCCACCGTGCCCGGCGTCGAGCGTGTGACGACGGCTGCCAACGGCGAGGAAGTCCTCCGCCGCTGGGGCGCCGACCGCTCCGACCTGATTCTGATGGATGTACGGATGCCCGGGCTGGGCGGTGTGGAGACGGTCCGCCGACTGCTCTCGGCCGACCCCGGCGCCCGCATCATCATGCTGACGGTGGCCGAGGACCTGGACGGCGTGGCCCTCGCGGTCGCCGCCGGCGCCCGTGGGTACCTGCACAAGGACGCCTCGCGCGCCGAACTGCGGGCCACGGTCACCCAGGCCCTCGCCGACCCGACCTGGCGACTGGCCCCGCGCCGGCTCCGCTCGGCCGAGATGGGCGCCGCGCCCACGCTCACCGCGCGCGAGATCCAGGTGCTGGAGGGCATGAGCCACGGCCGGTCCAACGCGGAGATCGGGCGCGAGCTCTTCCTCTCCGAGGACACGGTCAAGACGCACGCCCGCCGACTGTTCAAGAAGCTCGGCGCCTCGGACCGGGCGCACGCGGTGGCACTCGGTTTCCGCTGGGGTCTGGTCCGCTGACCTCCCGGTCGTGGCCGGGCCCGGCCCGGTCCGCCACAGGCCGCGGATCGTCGAGAGCGGTCCCGTCCGCCACCCGCGGACGGGGCGGCACGCCGCCCTCGACGGCTCCTGTTGTCGAGGGCATCCCTGTCCCCGCCGTACCCGGTGCGCACCCGGGGATTGGCGGGGCACAATCCGGGGGACGTCTCGCTTCGTGCGCGATGCCGCATCCTTGAGGGTGTGGAGTCTCTCGGGGACTATTCGGCCGAGCGGGAGGGGAGGGCGCAGACGATGAGTTCCGGCGCACCTGCTCATAACGCTTCGATGCACAACAAGGGCCATGGCGGCGCGGATGCTCCGGCGCCAAGGCACCATGGATTGATGCGCGACGACGAGGCCCTGGGGTCACCCGCGGCCACAGGCCCTACCGGCACCGCCAAGGGCGGCAGTGCCGGGGGCGTCAGCGCGCTCGTACGCAGGGCGGTGGAGGGTGACGAGCAGGCCACGCACGACCTGCTCGCCTTCGTGCACCCCCTCGCGATCCGTTACTGCCGTACCCGGCTCTCGCGATTGCCGGGTGACGCTCGTCACTTCGTGGAGGACCTGGCGCAGGAAGTCTGCGTCGCCGTCCTGATGGCGCTGCCGCGCTACCGGGACACCGGGCGGCCCTTCGAGGCCTTCGTCTTCGCGATCGCCGCACACAAGGTCGCCGACCTGCAACGGGCCGCCATGCGGCACCCGGGCAGCACGGCCGTGCCCTCCGACGAGATGCCGGAGCGGCCCGACGACTCGCTGGGCCCGGAGGAACGCGCGCTGCTCAGCAGCGACGCCGCCTGGGCCAAGAAGCTGCTGGCCAACCTTCCGGAGAACCAGCGCGAGCTCCTCGTGCTGCGGGTGGCCGTCGGGCTGACCGCGGAGGAGACCGGGCAGATGCTCGGGATGTCCCCCGGGGCCGTGCGCGTGGCCCAGCATCGTGCGCTCAGCCGGCTGCGCGCACTCGCCGAGCAGTAGGCGGCCGTGCGGGCCTCGCGGCTCGCGCGGTTCAGCGCGATCCCACCGCGGTCCGACCGCGGTCCGATGCGTCCGTTCCGTGTGGTCCCCGCGCTCGGCCAGGGGCCCCGGCCGCCGGCCGCAGTCGTAGGAAACAACGAATCTTCTGCTTGACCTTGGTCGTGGAATGAGACGCGTCGGGATCCCGTTAGCATGGACATCCGCGCTGAGCAAGACCATTTGGGAAGGTGTCATGACCGCCGACGGAGTGCCCGACAAATTCGCCACGCTCGGACTGACCTACGACGACGTGCTGCTGCTGCCGGGCGCGTCGGACATGTCGCCTGACGCGATCGACACCTCTTCCCTGATCTCGCGCAACGTGCGCGTGAACGTCCCGCTGCTGTCCGCCGCCATGGACAAGGTCACCGAGGCGCGCATGGCCATCGCCATGGCCCGTCAGGGCGGCGTCGGCGTGCTGCACCGCAACCTCTCCATCGCCGACCAGGCCAACCAGGTCGACCTGGTCAAGCGCTCCGAGTCCGGCATGGTCACCGACCCGATCACGGTGCACCCGGAGGCGACGCTGCGCGAGGCCGACCAGCTCTGCGCGAAGTTCCGCATCTCCGGCGTCCCGGTCACCGACCCCGCCGGCAAGCTCCTCGGCATCGTCACCAACCGCGACATGGCCTTCGAGTCGGACCGCAGCCGCCAGGTGCGCGAGGTCATGACCCCGATGCCGCTGGTCACGGGCAAGGTCGGCATCTCGGGCGTGGACGCCATGGAGCTGCTGCGCCGCCACAAGATCGAGAAGCTGCCGCTGGTCGACGACGCGGGCATCCTCAAGGGCCTCATCACGGTCAAGGACTTCGTCAAGGCCGAGAAGTACCCGAACGCCGCCAAGGACAAGGGTGGCCGGCTCCTCGTCGGCGCGGCCGTCGGTGTCGCCGGCGACGCGTACGAGCGCGCCCAGGCCCTGATCGAGGCGGGCGCCGACTTCATCGTCGTCGACACCGCCCACGGTCACTCCCGCCTGGTCGGCGACATGGTCGCCAAGATCAAGTCGAACTCCACCGTCGACGTCATCGGCGGCAACGTCGCCACGCGTGACGGCGCCCAGGCGCTGATCGACGCCGGCTGCGACGGCATCAAGGTCGGCGTCGGCCCCGGCTCCATCTGCACCACCCGCGTCGTCGCCGGCATCGGCGTCCCGCAGGTCACCGCGATCTACGAGGCCGCGCTCGCCGCCAAGGCGGCCGGTGTCCCGGTCATCGGCGACGGCGGCCTCCAGTACTCCGGCGACATCGCCAAGGCCCTGGTCGCGGGCGCCGACACGGTGATGCTCGGCTCGCTGCTCGCGGGCTGCGAGGAGTCCCCGGGAGAGCTGCTCTTCATCAACGGCAAGCAGTTCAAGTCGTACCGCGGCATGGGTTCGCTCGGCGCGATGCAGTCCCGTGGCGAGCAGAAGTCCTTCTCCAAGGACCGCTACTTCCAGGAGGGCGTGGGCGGCGACGACAAGCTCATCCCCGAGGGCATCGAGGGTCAGGTCCCCTACCGCGGCCCGCTCTCCGCGGTCGTGCACCAGCTCGTCGGCGGCCTGCGCCAGTCGATGTTCTACGTCGGCGGCCGCACGGTCCCCGAGCTGCAGGACCGCGGCCGGTTCGTCCGCATCACCTCGGCGGGCCTCAAGGAGAGCCACCCGCACGACATCCAGATGACGGTCGAAGCACCGAACTACTCCCGCAAGGGCTGAACGGTATGAGCTGAGGGGGCGGGTCCATCGGGCCCGCCCCTTCGCCGTGCTCGCGCGGGCGTCCGTACAGCGGTCACCGGAACGCGGGCCCCCGGCATTCGGGGATACTGGACGGGCAGACCCAGAGGAAAGGCCACCACACGTGACTGAGATCGAGATCGGGCGCGGCAAGCGCGGCCGCAGGGCGTACGCGTTCGACGACATCGCCATCGTCCCGAGCCGGCGTACCCGGGACCCGAAGGAGGTCTCGATCGCCTGGCAGATCGACGCGTACCGCTTCGAGCTCCCCTTCCTGGCCGCCCCCATGGACTCGGTCGTCTCCCCGCAGACCGCCATCCGCATCGGCGAGCTCGGCGGCCTCGGCGTGCTGAACCTCGAAGGCCTGTGGACCCGGTACGAGGACCCGCAGCCGCTGCTCGACGAGATCACGGAGCTGGACGAGGAGGCGGCCACCCGCCGTCTCCAGGAGATCTACTCCGCGCCGATCCAGGCGGACCTGATCCGGCAGCGCATCAAGGAGGTGCGCGACTCCGGCGTCGTCACCGCCGCCGCGCTCTCCCCGCAGCGCACGGCCGAGTTCTCCAAGGCCGTCGTCGACGCGGGCGTGGACATCTTCGTGATCCGCGGCACCACCGTGTCGGCCGAGCACGTGTCGGGCGCCGCCGAGCCGCTGAACCTCAAGCAGTTCATCTACGAGCTCGACGTCCCGGTCATCGTGGGCGGCTGCGCCACCTACACGGCGGCCCTGCACCTGATGCGCACCGGCGCGGCCGGTGTCCTCGTCGGCTTCGGCGGCGGCGCCGCGCACACCACGCGCAACGTCCTCGGCATCCAGGTCCCGATGGCCACCGCCGTCGCGGACGTGGCCGCGGCCCGCCGCGACTACATGGACGAGTCCGGTGGCCGCTACGTGCACGTCATCGCCGACGGCGGCGTGGGCTGGTCCGGCGACATCCCGAAGGCCGTCGCCTGTGGCGCGGACGCCGTGATGATGGGCTCCCCGCTGGCCCGTGCCACCGACGCGCCCGGCAAGGGCAACCACTGGGGCATGGAGGCCGTCCACGAGGACGTGCCGCGCGGCAAGAAGGTCGACCTCGGCACCGTGGGCACCACCGAGGAGATCCTCACCGGTCCCTCGCACACCCCGGACGGCTCGATGAACATCTTCGGCGCGCTGCGCCGCTCGATGGCCACCACCGGCTACAGCGAGCTCAAGGAGTTCCAGCGGGTCGAGGTCACGATCGCGGACTCGCAGCACAGCCGCTGATCGCTTCGCGTACGCCGGAGGGCCGGCACCCCGCTCGGGGTGCCGGCCCTCCGGCGTGTCCGGGGCGCGGGCGTGGGCCCGTAGGGCTCAGCTCAGCCCTTGCTTGCGCCGCCGCATGCAGATGCCCCAGGGGATCATGAACACCGCCGAGACGACGATGCAGCCGAGCGCGAAGGCGGCGTCCTCCTGGGCGACACCGTCGTCGCTCCGGGTCAGGACGAGGCAGAGCAGGACGGTGGCGGCGGTCAGCAGGAGCGCCGGCACCCCGAGGACCCACAGCAGGGCGGTGAACCAGGCGTGCCGGACGGGCTCCTTCGCGGGCTCGGGCGGCTGCGGGATCCGGGCGGGATCGCGGGGCGGCATCGCGATCACCGCGGACGGCGGTACGGCCGCGTCGATCACCGCGAGCTCGGCCGCGCCGACCCGGTACAGGGTCGGCTCGATGGTGAGGCTGAAGCCGTCGTGGCCGACGAGGTGGCGGGCCCCGTCCGGGTAGACCTGCATCAGGGCGCATGCGGCGTAGCGGACGGTGACCTGGTTGCCCGGTGCGGTCAGGCTGACGCCGTCCTTCGCCACGAGCAGGGCGACATTGCCGTTCCCCACGGCGGAGTAGCGTCGTCCGTTGACGATCTCGGGGGACTGGGCGGGCGCGGCCGCGAGCCCCGCCCAGTCCAGGCCGCTGCCGGGCACCTGCACCAGCGCGTCGGCCCACACGGCCAGGGCCACCTGGTGGAGGTCGCTCGAGGTCACCGCCTCCAGCTCGGCCTTCGCCTCGGCGACGGTGAGGTCGCGGTGGCGCAGCAGCAGGTTCATGGCGTGCGCCGGCAGCTTGGCCGCGGCGAGCTCGGGCAGGTCGAACTGCGCCAGTGCGGAGGCCCGTACGGAGTCCAGGTCCGCCTGCTCGATCCGACCCGCCCGCAGCTTCGCGAGGACGTCGACGAAGGCGCCGATCATCGCGTCCTGCTTCTGGGGGAGGGCGTCGGCGTAGGCGACGAGGGTCGCGGAGTCGGTGTCGCGCGGCGCGTACTCGGCGGCGGCGGTGTAGGAGTAGCCGCCCTTCTGGCGCAGGGCGCGGAACAGCTCCTTGCCCAGCACGTCGGCGAAGAGGCTCGCCGCGGTGGACCGGGGCACGACCGAGGTGAGTACGAGGGCGCCGTCCTCGCCGGGGAACCACGCGGGGGTGGTCGGCAGGGCGGAGGTGGCCTCGGGGGTCGGGTGCCACTCGCCGGTGGGGAGCGTGAGGTCGAGGCCCTCGGGGACGGTGTCGCCGGTGATCCACAGGACGGCGTTCTCGGCGGTGAACCGGGTCTGCGCCCAGGCACGGACATCGTCCGCCGTGATCCCCTGCAGGCCGAGTTCGGCGTAGCCGGTGAGCCCGAAGGAACGGGATCCGTAGCGCCACAGGGCCGAGGCGTGTCCCGGTCCGGAGCCCCTGCCGGCGGCCTCGGTGCGCAGGATCTCCTTCTCGGTGTCCAGCCGGTCCATCGGGAGGTCGCGCAGGGCGGCGCAGACGCCGTTCAGGTACTCGACCACGTCGGCGGGCGAGCCCTGGACGTGGAAGTGGGTGTAGGTGACGGCGGTGGCACCGTTGTAGTGCAGGTCGCCCAGGCCGTGCCGGTGGAGGGCGAGGTGCTCGACCAGGTGGGTGATCCCGCTGGTGGCCAGGGTCTCGTCGGCGCGGCCCACGCGGAAGAGCAGGCCGGCGGTGAGCGGGCCGGAGCGGGGTGCGAGGACGGTGCGGATGCCGTTCACGACGGTCGTGGTGATCCCGTCGACGTCGGTCGTCGTCGTGGCGGGTGCGGTGGTGTCGATGTCCATCTCGGTGGGATCCCCTCAGCCCTTGGCGAGGGCGGTCTTGCGATGGCGGACGAACTCGGTCTCGTGGTCGCCGGTCCCGATGTAGCCGAACGGGAACGTGCAGGCGTGGTCGCCGAGGGCCCGGAAGTGCGGGGCGGCGTCGGCGGGGCGGCCGGCGGCGCTGTGCGCGGCGGCGAAGGCGCTGTGGGCGTTGACGGCGTGGTGGGCGTCGGCGCGGAACGCGGGGTGGAGCACGGACCGGGCGGCGGCGTCGCGCAGCCGGGCGTGGTTGTCGGGCGCGCGCAGATACGTTTCCGCAGCGCGGGTGCCCTCCTTCTCCGACACCTCCAGGTACTGCTCCATCTGCGCCACGGCGGTCAGGGCCCCGCTCGGGCCGCCGGCCGGGGCGCTCTCCACGCACTCCTGGGCGAAGGCGTGCACGGCCTCCCAGCTGCCGCCCCACTTGGGGCAGATCTGCTGGAGCAGCTGGGACTGGCCGCTGAAGTGGTGCGGGTGGTGCTCGGCGAGCCGGTCGTAGCGGCGGCGGGTCTCACCGAGGCCGAGCTGGAGCCCGCGCGAGGTGATGACCCGCAGGTACCAGGCGAGGGCGTACTCGGGGTGCTCGGCGCAGACGTCGATGAGCAGGAGCTCGGCACGCCGCAGGTAGGCGTGGAACTCGCTGAACTGCTGGCGGGACACGTGCTGGGCCCGGTGTCCCGAGCGGATGGCCCAGCCGGTCTGGATCAGCCGGTCGGCGAGCAGCGTCCGGGCCAGCGGATCATCGGGCAACCGGTTCACGGTCTCTCGGAGGAAGAACTCCGTACCGGCGGTTTCCGCGATGGTCCGGCAGGCGAGGGCCCGGTCGTCCTCGTCGGAGAGCACGGCGAAGCCGGCGGTGATGGCGTCCCAGTCCTTGCTCCGTACGGCGGTGCGCAGCGCGGCGAGGGACGGGATGCGGTCGGCGGGTTCGAAAACGGGCCGACCGGGGGGAGGGAGAGCGGGCACGCGCGGATCATATGACCGGAGCGGATCTTGCCGACAGGTACTTTCCGTCGGCCGCCTGTCCGGCGCGCCTGCTCAGCACCTCGGTGGACGGCCGGTGCGGGGGCCGCCGTGCGGGAGTCGGGCGCGGGCTCAGAGCCGGTGGGCCGCGCCCACCGGGCTGGCGCCGCGGGTGTCCAGGAGCAGCTGGGCCTTCACGGCGAGGCCTTGCAGGTCGTAGGTGCGGTGGTGCTGGAGCAGGATGGTCAGGTCCGCGTTGGCGGCGGCCTCGTACAGCGACTCGGCCCGGGGGACGGGCCGGTCCCGGACCCGCCAGCCCGTGATGTACGGGTCGTGGTAGCTGATCAGCGCGCCCAGGTCGATCAGGCGGCTGGCGATCTCGCGGGCCGGGGAGCCCTCCTGGTCGGCCAGGTCGGGCTTGTAGGTGACGCCGAGGAGCAGGACGCGGGCCCCGCGGGCGGACTTGCCGTGCTCGTTCAGCAGGGTGGCCGAGCGCTGGATGACGTACTGCGGCATCCGGTTGTTGATCTCCTGGGCCAGTCCGACCATGCGCAGGGGGTGGCCGGGGGTGCGGGTGGTGTGGGGGAGGTAGTTCGGGTCGAGCGGGACGCCGTGGCCGCCGACGCCGGGACCGGGGCGGAATGCCTGGAATCCGTACGGCTTGGTCTCGGCGCAGCGGATGACGTCCCACAGGTCGACGCCGAGGTCGTGGCAGAGCACCGCCATCTCGTTCATGAGGGCGATGTTGACGTGGCGGTAGTTCGTTTCGAGGAGCTGTACGGTCTCGGCCTCGCGCAGGCCGCGGGCGCGGACCACCTTCTCGGTGAGGCGGGCGTAGAAGGCGTGCGCGGACTCGGTGCACGCCGGGGTGAGGCCGCCGATCACCTTGGGAGTGTTGGAGATGCCGTGGGTGCGGTTGCCCGGGTCGAGGCGGCTGGGGGAGTAGGCCAGGTGGAAGTCCCGGCCCGCCCGCAGCCCGGAGCCGGCTTCGAGGATCGGGCGGAGGTAGTCCTCGGTGACGCCCGGGTGGGCGGCGGATTCGAGGATCACGGTGGTGTGGGGGCGCAGCCGGGCGGCGAGCGCGCGGCCGGCCTCGCCGACGGCGGAGAGGTCCAGTGCGCGGTCCGCTCCGAGCTGGGTGGGGGCGCAGATGACGGCCGTGCGCACCCGGCCGAGCTCGGCGGGGTCGGTGGTGATCCGGAAGCCGGCCGCCGACATGCGGCGGATCTCGGCGGCGGTGAGGGTGGAGTCCGTGACCGGACCGCTGTCGTAGCCGACCGTCTCGATTCCGGCGGCGACGGCCGCCTGGGCGAGTGGGAGGCCGAGATGGCCGAGTCCGATGACGGCGAGATCTGCGGGCATGGGGGTGCCGTCCCTTCCCTGACATGAGGGGGCTGCCGCGCAAGTTCTCCGGGGGACAGGGGAGCTGGCGCAATGTCAGACTAGGCGTATATATGACAGATATGTCGCATTACGGAGTCGACGCCACCGTTGTGTTGTCCACAGGCGGTGGCTGATGTGGGTGCGTGCGGTCAGAATCGTGGAACGGGGCATGTGAGCGGGATCTCATCCGCACCAAACGGGAGGCAGCCGTGAGGACAGCGACACTGGGGCCGGTGCAGCGGGCCGAGGCCCTCGGCCGGATGGCCGAGCACGAACTGGACGTGCTGGTGGTGGGCGCGGGCGTGGTGGGCGCCGGCACCGCGCTCGACGCCGTGACACGCGGCCTGTCGACCGGCCTGGTGGAGGCGCGGGACTGGGCCTCCGGCACCTCCAGCCGCTCCAGCAAGCTGATCCACGGGGGCCTGCGGTACCTGGAGATGCTCGACTTCGCCCTCGTGCGCGAGGCGCTGAAGGAGCGCGGCCTGCTCCTGGAGCGCCTCGCCCCGCACCTGGTCAAGCCCGTGCCCTTCCTCTACCCGCTGCAGCACAAGGGCTGGGAGCGGCTCTACGCCGGTTCGGGCGTCGCGCTGTACGACGCGATGTCGGTCTCCAGCGGCCATGGACGCGGCCTGCCCGTGCACCGGCACCTGTCACGGGGGCGCGCGCTGCGGGTGGCGCCGGCGCTCCGTAAGGACGCGCTGGTGGGAGCCCTGCAGTACTACGACGCCCAGATGGACGACGCGCGCTACGTCGCCACGCTCGTGCGCACGGCCGCCGCGTACGGGGCGCACTGCGCCAATCGGGCGAGGGTCATCGGCTTCCTGCGTGAGGGCGAACGGGTGGTCGGCGCGCGGGTGCGTGATGTGGAGGGCGGAGGCGAGTACGAGATCCGCGCGAAGCAGGTCGTGAACGCGACGGGGGTGTGGACGGACGACACCCAGGCGCTGATCGGGGAGCGCGGCCAGTTCCACGTACGGGCCTCGAAGGGAATCCATCTGGTCGTACCGAAGGACCGGATCCATTCGAGCACCGGGCTGATCCTGCGGACCGAGAAGTCGGTGCTGTTCGTCATCCCGTGGGGCCGGCACTGGATCGTGGGGACCACGGACACCGACTGGGACCTGGACAAGGCGCACCCGGCGGCATCGAGCGCGGACATCGACTACCTGCTGGAGCACGTGAACTCGGTGCTCGCCGTGCCGCTCACGCGTGACGACGTCCAAGGCGTCTACGCGGGCCTGCGGCCGCTGCTGGCCGGGGAGTCGGACGCGACGAGCAAGCTGTCGCGCGAGCACACGGTGGCGCACCCGGTGCCGGGGCTGGTGGTGGTCGCCGGCGGCAAGTACACGACGTACCGGGTCATGGCGAAGGACGCGGTCGACGAGGCCGTGCACGGCCTGGACCAGCGGGTGGCCGACTGCGTGACGGAGGACGTGCCGCTGGTCGGGGCGGAGGGGTACCGGGCGCTGTGGAACGGGCGGGCGCGGATCGCGGCCCGGACGGGGCTTCATGTGGTGCGGGTGGAACACCTGTTGAACCGCTTCGGGTCGCTGACGGAGGAACTGCTGGACCTGATGGCCGCCGACCCGGGACTGCGGGAACCGGTGTCCGGGGCGGACGACTACCTGCGGGCGGAAATCGTGTACGCGGCCTCGCACGAGGGAGCCCGGCACCTGGACGACGTACTGACGCGGCGGACCCGGATCTCCATCGAGACCTTCGACCGGGGGACGCGGTCGGCGCGGGAGTGCGCGGAGTTGATGGCTCCGGTTCTGGGGTGGGACAAGCAGCAGATCGAGAAGGAAGTGGAGCACTACGAGAAGCGGGTCCAGGCGGAGCGGGAATCGCAGCGTCAGCCGGACGACCAGGCGGCGGACGCGGCGCGGCTGGGGGCGCCGGACATCGTTCCGTTGTAACTCCGGGATGCGGAGGGGGGAACCGTAGACCCGGGGCGCCCGTCCGTTGCGGAGTGAGGAAGAATGAGGGTTCTGCCGGGGCGGGTTATCGCGAGCCCCGGCCGCCGGGTCGCTCAGCCGCTGGGGCAGGCGGAGCAGCGGCACGATCGCAGAGGGGACGCATGTCGAAGCCGGAGCACACCGAGTCGCCTGCGGCGCAGCCTGACAGTGCAAAGTCTTCGGCTGGCCGCGTGCCTTCCGGGACGGGCTCGCCTGCCGGGCCGCCTGCGGCGGAGTCCGGCCAGGAGAAGTCAGCGGCCGGCGCCGCGCCTTCGCCTGCCGGATCGCCCGCGGCGGAGCCCGCGGATGCCGATGCGCCCGCGGCGGTGAAGCCGGGGTCGAGCCGGGCGGTCGAGCCGGGCGCCGAGGAGCGTGCCGCCGACGCCACGGCGGATGCCGAGCCCGCGGACGCGAAGCCCGCGTCGGGCAAGACGGCCGGGGCGTCCTCGGTGAAGCC